>JAIXXE010000095.1 GCA_027490875.1 Alphaproteobacteria bacterium | reverse complement strand
CGACAGCGTGAACCTGGCCAACGAGGCCATCGCCGCCCTGCGCCAACTGATTGGCCAAAAGTACGGCGCCGAATCCGTACCCAGCGCACCACTGCTGTATAAATCCAAAAGCAAAAATGCGCAGGAGGCCCACGAAGCCATCCGCCCCACCAACCCTGCGGCCCTGCCCAACAGCCTGGGGCTGGAAGACGACCAGGCACGGCTGTACAACCTGATTTGGCAGCGCACGCTGGCCTGCCAGATGGCGCCCGCGCGGCTGGAACAGACCACCATCACCATCACCAGCCAGCCCGACCAGTTTCATCATTTCCGCGCCACCGGCAGCGTGATTCTGTTCGCCGGATTTCTGGCGGTGTATCAGGAAGGCCGCGACGATGAAGCCGACGACGGCGACGACGCAATCTTGCCCATGGTGAAGGAAGGCGAGGTGCTGAAAACGCGCGCCATCGATGCCGAGCAGCACTTTACCCAACCACCCCCGCGCTTTACCGAAGCCACGCTGGTTAAAGCGTTGGAAGAGTACGGGATTGGGCGGCCTTCCACCTATGCCAGCATTACCGCCACCATTCAGGAGAGAGGCTACGTACGGCTCGAGCAAAAGCGCTTCTTCCCCGAAGATGTGGGCCGGATTGTGAGCAAGTTTTTGGTCGAGCATTTTGGCCAGTACGTGGATTACAACTTCACCGCCGCGCTGGAAGACGATCTCGACGCCATTGCGCGCGGCGAGCACGACTGGAAGCCCACTTTACGTAAGTTTTGGCAGCCCTTTAAGGCCCTGACGGTGGAAAAGATGGAGACGGTGAAAAAAAGCGACGTCACCACCGAGGCCACCGGCGAAAGCTGCCCTAGCTGCCAGATTGGCGAATTGGTGTACCGGCTTGGCAAATACGGCCGCTTTAAGGGCTGCAACCGCTACCCCGAGTGTAATTACATTGAAAAGCAAGGCCCCGCCGCCGCGCCGGGCGAAAGCACGGGCCTTGGCTGCCCCAGCTGCAAGGCGCCGGGTGCCGAGTTGGTGAAGAAAACCAGTCGCTTGGGCAAGGTTTTTTACAGCTGCAGCACCTACCCCACCTGCACCTATGCGGCGTGGGATGAACCGGTGAAAGGCCCCTGCCCCAACTGCGGCTGGGGGATTATCACCAAAAAAATGAGCAAAAAGTACGGCGAGTGGCACCGCTGCCCCCAGCCCACCTGTGGCTGGAACGATAACCAAGAGGCCGCCGACGCCACGGCCGCCTTCCGCGCCCGCTTTACCAAGGGGAAGGACGCCGCCGCCGCCCGTAAAGCCGCCGCCAAGGCCGCCAAAAAGCCGGCCAAGGTTGAAAGGCCAGCCAAA
Source organism: Alphaproteobacteria bacterium (assembly GCA_027490875.1). Classification (GTDB taxonomy): domain Bacteria; phylum Pseudomonadota; class Alphaproteobacteria; order UBA2136; family UBA6156; genus JADCGN01. Next base: position 2,896 of record JAIXXE010000095.1, on the reverse strand, counting down.
GCCCAAAAATCTGCTGCAAAGCCAAAGGCTAAGGCTAAATCTGCGGTTAAAAAGAAGGCCTAGTGCGGGACCAGATCTGGCGTTAGGCCTGCCCAGCGTCTGTTACCACGCTGCCGCTGAGTTGAAGATAAACTTTTGTATTTCTTAGTTAATGGCAGGTTTGCGATATGTTTTTACCCTCTAACGCTGTTCCAATGACCATCCCCCTCAAGAAGAGTCGTCATCCCAGAAGGCAGAAGGGGAAAACGCAGCATGCGTTTGGGCCCCCTTCGCCTATCAGGGATAACAGGTGAGAAAGGAAAAGCTGAATAGGGCAGATGTTATCCCAGATAGCCGTCTGGTGCCCAAAAAGCTAACGCTTTTTGACCAGACTGGCTTCTGGGATGACGGCACGGGTTGAGATAATTGGCCTTTAAACTCGTTCTCCACCCCCCAATTCTCACTTTTCTTGCCTTCTGCCCTTGTATACGCCATACACAGTGCCTATATATCAAGCACACCGAAACGGTCACACCAATGGCCGTCGGGCCATCGGACTGACCGTTTTCTTCAAAACCGCCCCCATGCGGGGGCTTCACCCGGGCGGAATGCCCTATGGAGACTAACATGAACGTTCTCAAGAAGATCGCCGCCGCCGCCGTCCTCGCATTCGCTGCCCTCACGGGCACAGTCACCACCTCGGTAGTGACGGCGACATCGGCTCAGGCCGATGTCGGCCCCGTTGAGGGGCGCCACGCCCCGGGTACACGCCAAACGACGTTCGAACCCGTTTTCGGATTCGCACGTGAGGCCGATACAATGGGCAGAGTGCAACGCCTCTGCCGCGCGGGGGTACTTCCCCCCACCGCGGCACAGTATGCTACTGCACTCGGGGCGATTCGCGCTAACTGCGCGAACTGCTTCCCATCGGCGGCAGTGCAAGACTGGATCGCGCGCGGGCCAGCACATTGCGGCATGGCGCCGCAGGTGGTTGCGCCGGTACAGCGCGTGGTGAACCACCCCGCCCCCCAGCAGCGGGTGCAGCACGCACCCCGGCCCCAGCCGGAGTATGTGCCTGCACCGCCGCCGCGCCCAGCCTTCACGCCCGTTACTGGCGTGATGGTGATCTGCCAAACCTGTTACATCGGGCGCTAGTTGCGCCCGATGTAACACACGATGCCCTCCGGCTTTGCTGGGGGGTTTTCGTGTTTTTTATCGGTTTTAGGTATTGCATACGATATACAGGCGTGTTAGTACCACCCTACTTGAATGGACTAAGTGCAGTCCATGACGGGCTGCACTTGTCTTTTTTCGCTCAGACTCGGCCTCGCGCGATGCCGTTGTCACAACTCCCCAGGAGGAACCGATGATCAAGCGCAACTTCTTGGCGGCAATGTTCATTGCCGCCGCAACCCTTGCGGTCGCTCCGGCGACTGCACAGCCCACCACTACGGCGCCAGCAGGGAATGCCGCCGCCGCCACCCCAACCGGAACAGGTCTTCCGGTTACTATCACCAACCCCCTGCGGGACGGCCGAGACGGCCAGAATGGTCGTGATGGTCGTGATGGCCAGACTGGCTCTCAGGGCCTTGCCGGCACCGATGGTCGAGACGGCCGTGAAGGCCTTCCTGGCCGCGACGGTGCTGCCGGCAATCAGGGTGCAGCTGGCCCTGCTGGCTCGCCTGCAGGTGCCGGTGGCAACGGCGGTGGGGCTACGATGGGCGCGATCACTAATACGATCCAGATCGGCCCCACGCCCGAGCAGATCGAGGCGTTAATCGCCGCACGTGCCGCTGCGGCGGCTGCTACCGTACGCGCCGAGGCGCTTGAAGCCCGCTTGCGGGCACTCGAGGCCGGTCCCCGCGCCCAGCCACGTACCGAACGGCGCCGGACGCACCACCATCGGGTGGTACGGCATCGCCCGCAGGCGCAGGTAGACCGTGTCACGGTCATCTGTCAGACCTGTTTCATCAACGGCCAGGGCGGCCAGCGTGATTTCTTCGTCCGCTGACCCCACCAACCCCTTCCGCCCCAAAGGCAGTCGGTGGTTTCAACCAATACCAAAAGGCCCGGATGCTCACACAGCATCCGGGCCTTGCGGCGTTCGAGGGGGGAAGTTTTCAGCGGTGCTGGCGACGGCGAGCCCGGCGCTGGCTGGTACCGCGCCCGCTCCCAAGGTCCCAGCTTTCGGCACCCGTGTTGATTTCAGCCCAACCAATATGCGTTACGGCAAGATTGCGAATGCCATGCGTATGAAGGTCACGCGTTAAGGCCACAAGTTCTTTGGCCCATTGCGCTTGGGTTGCAGGGGTACAGGCAACGCCCTTGCCACCGTTGAGGTGATGGGTGCTGCAACCAACATCCCCCACCGCAAAGATGTTCAGGTTAAGGCAATGAATGCCCACCCGTTGCTGGGCTGCCGCGACCAGCTTAAGGAATGCCGCGTGGGGTGTTTGATTCGTCATGGTATAAAGCCCCTCCAAGGGCCAATGATGCCACGGCACAGCCGCAGCGGGTTACGAGCAGAAGTAAACTCGGGTTATTGGGGGAAAAGGTCAGGTCTCAAGGGCTACGTGAAAATGTTCTGGCTTAAGCCAGCAGATTCAGCAGCAGGAGACCATTCCGATTCATGACCCAATTAGCCTAAAAGCAGCCCCGCCAACGTGTCAAGCGCTTTTACGCGCGCGGCCTCCATTGCGGGGGTACTGCGGTGGCCGCAGGCGGGGATGATTTCCAGCGTCGGGCTCCCACCCGCTGCCTTTAACGCTTCGGCCAAACGGTAAGCGCCGGCAGGGGGGCAGACGAGGTCGAGGTTTCCATGCAAAATTGTGATGGGCAAGTGGCTAATCTTATGCACATTCTTAATAAGTTGCTTATCTTCCATAAAGCATAGGTGAGCAAAGTAGTGGAGTTCAAT
>JAIXXE010000148.1 GCA_027490875.1 Alphaproteobacteria bacterium | reverse complement strand
TTCACCTGAAACGCTATCAAGCTATCCGACTGCCGCACAAGCTCGGCATTGCGGGCATGATAGGCCGCAAGAGTCATGCGCTTGGCCGGCATTTCGGTGAGGGCTCCACGATTGTAAACTTGCCAGAGCTGATCGGTCAGAGCCTTAGCCTGAGCGGGTGTTATCATCCCCTCATCAGCACGGCGTGCAAGATGAGCGAGGTAAATATCAAACCGCGTTGGAATAACGACAACCAGACTGTTTGGCACGTTGAATCTCAGGGCAACGTCGGTAGCCCAAAGGCTTACTCCTAAAGTCCCGCCAGTCACGATGCGACGTCCATCATCGATGACAAAGCGAATTTTTGATTCAACAAAGGTTTTAAACTGAGGCAAAGAGCAGTACCAACTCCCTGTAATACCTACGTTCATACGAAACTCCTAGGTTAGGTACAACACATACCCATAGTTTCATTATTTAAAATATGTACACATGTCAAGGATTTTTTGAAGACAGGAAGAGCTACCATGACCAAAGGGTGGTATGGCTTGATAGCATTTGCCATACCTGATGACGCCTAGCGTTACTTGACAGCTACTCCTTAGGTATAGTATACTTTTTTTTAATCAATCTCAGGAGGGAATGATGGATATCCTCGTTTATGCAGCCCTCATGGGTTTTATCTTTGCAGCACCATTTGGCGCAGTCGGGGCAGCTTGCGCCTTGGCTTCCATGCAGCACCGCCTGAACGATGCCTTAAGGCTAACGGCTGGCGTTGTTACGGGCGATGCTGTGCTGATTATCGCGGTCAACGCGGTAATTCTATGGCTCCCAGCCATCACGTGGGCAGACATACGAAGCTTGGGCTGGGTTTGGTGGCCATTGGTGGTTGCGCTCGGGCTTTACGGGGCGTTCATGGTAAGCGGCGCTATCAATGCCAAGCTGGCACAGGCCGTGATACGCCCCAAGTACCCGTTCTGGCAGGCCGTTGGGTGGACCTTAATCGCCAATCCAAAAAACTGGCTCGGTACCTTTGCCGCTTACGCTGCATGGCAGGTTGCTGGGTTGCTGGAGTCTGCAACTGTACAGATTCAGGTTGGCTTGGCAGCATGGCTCGGCGGAATCGTTGGGTGGTTGGTATGGATAGCCTTGTGCTGGCAAGCCACCAAGTGGCAATACCGCGCTGAACAGGTGGCGCAACGGTTAATTGGCGCTTTGTGTCTTATCGCTGCAATCAGCAGCGCAATAACCTTGCTGCAGTAAAATGGGCCCTGTGTGGGCCCGTTTTTATAGGTAGTTGATAACCTTACGCCAGTTCTGCGACCCCAAAGAAAAACCCAATTTCCCGAGCGGCTGATTCAGGGCTATCCGAGCCATGCACGGCATTGGCCGAAAGGTCGGTGCAGGGCAGGGCAAAATCGTGGCGGATGGTGCCTGCTTCAGCCTTGTTGGGGTTGGTGGCGCCCATCAGTTCGCGGTTTTTAAGAATGGCGCCCGCGCCTTCCAGCACCACGGGGTAGCAAGGGCCGCTGGTCATGAAGTCGACCAGTTCGCCAAAGAACGCGCGTTCCTTGTGTTCGGCATAGAACTCGCCAGCGGTTTGGGCGTTCAGGTACACCTTTTTGCAGGCCACCACGCGCAGGCCAGCATCTTCAAACCGCTTCAGGATTTGCCCCATCACGTTCTTTTTAACGGCATCGGGTTTGATGATGCTGAGGGTGCGTTCGTTGGTCATGCTCAATCTCCTGCTCGGGGGTGGGTGCTATGGGTTGTTGGGGCCGTTATGCCCAAAGCGTGGGCAACCGTCAAGCCGTACGTGCTACAGAATTAACGCTTTGGCAGGTAGCTGTAACCATAGCTCTGCCATGGCCAAGGGGTGGCGGTAAAGGTTTGGGAGTCTTTCCCAAACAGTCCACCCCGCCGTGTGTGGCGGTACCCAAGTTCCCAGCCCTGGGCGTGCAGCGTTTGTAAGGTCTCGTTGCCGTAGCCGAGTACCACGCCTTTGCGCCCTTGCTCCATCACCACCGGCATAAAGGGGGCGCTGTCGGCCAGCCATGGGCAGGAGGCCATACCCATCGGGTAAAACGCTACCAACAGGTCGCGCTGCCCCTGCCGCGCCAAGACCACAGTGCGCAGGGGCTTCCCAAGGCTACGCGTAGCGCCGGCAGGGGTAACACCGGGTTGAATCGATTTTAGGTTGGTACGGAGCTGAATCATCCGCTTGATTTCGTGCGGTGGGCATCCGCTCTGCACACTGGCCCGCTGTAACGCTGTAGGCCCACGCAGGGGGTTGGGTATGCTGCTGCAACCGGCCAGTGCCAGCATCATGCAGGCGGCCAGCCAGCAAGAAGTTTTAACGGCCACGACCTATTGCCCCCATGCTGACTGTTGAAGCGCCCTGAATCGGTACAAAGCCCGTGCGGCCATAGCGAATCAGCCGCCCAAAGTCATCAAACTGCAGCACCAGCTTTTGGGGTGAATCCAGCAGGTAACTGGCACAGGGCGTATTGCCCGTTTTATATTCCAGAATATTGCCGCGCCGCCCTAAGCCACTCACCACGCGGTAACTACGGCTTGGCGGGCCTAAAACTTCCTGCACCCGTGGTAGGGGGTCGCCGAGCTTGAGCGTTTGCAGCGTATTGGCCAGGCCCATGCACTCGGCATCGCTAAAGCGGGTATTTTTCGGCGCGCTACCACATCCGGCAAGCAGCACGGCAGCCAAGAGTAACCAGACTTTCATAATGCCACTCTACAGAAAGTATGAACGCTACGCTGCAACCCTTGACTCTCAGGGCCTTCTTTGCGGCAGGCCCTGTGGCAGCGGCGCTGCGTTCTTGCTCTTAAATTAAGCAGTCTCGCCCTGCCGTTTGGCGCGTTCCTGCAAAATCCGCGCATGCACGGCGTAGGTGGTCACTTCCAAGTCGTCGTTGGTAAAAATCGCGTCGTAATCCGTAAGCTTGCTGCCCCGCATATCAGGGTTGGTAAAAACATAGTGGGGGTCGTGGAGATGGTCTAAATCAGGCTCAGCCGCTTTAAAGCGTTGTTTACCAGCTTCTGCAAGCTCTGGATTGCGCTGCGTCAGCCGCTGGAAGAGTCTTTCCCGACTTGGCGGCATGATCAATATAGCGAATTGTCTGCCAGGAATACTTTTACGCAGCTGAAAAACCCCATCAGATTGATTATCGGAAATCGCATCACAACCCTCGGCCCAAGCGGCTTCAACATCCGCACGTTGAATGCCGTAATAACTCTCGTGATGGTGGCTGTACTCTAAGAATGCCCCGTTCTCAATTTTTCTTTTAAAATCTTCGAGAGAAACAAAGTGAGAATGCAAACCATTCACTTCCCCAATGCGTGGTGCGCGTGATTTTGTGCTCATAATTTCTTTAATCTTTGGGTCAAGGCGGGTTAGCCCTTCGATGATTGAATCTTTCCCAACACCACTCATGCCGTTCACTGTAATTAGCATCGGTTCATAAATCATAGCTTATGGTTTCTCCGTTATGTATCCCTCCAATAGCCTATTTGCCTTGCGCTTGCCAGTACCGCGCCACGTTGCGTTTGTGCTCGGCGTAGGTTTCGGCAAACAGGTGATGGGTGCGGGAAGGGTCGGCCACAAAAAACAGGGCCGAGGTCTTCTCTGGTTGGGCCGTTGCCCTCAACGCTGCCCGGCCAGGGTTGGCGATTGGGGTGGGGGGCAAGCCATAGTGCACGTAGGTATTGAAAGGATGCGGCTCGGTTAAATCCTTGCGGCGGAGGTTACCATCAAAGTTGGCACCATAGATAACGGTGGGGTCACTCTGCAATTTCATGTCTTGATTGAGTCGATTGATAAAAACGCCGGCAATGGTGGGCATCTCCGCTTCGCTGGCCGCTTCCTTTTGCACAATGCTGGCCATAATCAGTAAGGCTTCAGGGGTTGCCAGTGGCGAATCGGGTTGGCGCAATGCCCATGCTTCGGCTAGTTCTTTCGCCATACGCTCGCTCATGGTTTCCAGCAAATCTTGCCGCTTTACGCCAAACCGAAAGGCGTAGGTATCGGGGAAGAGCGTTCCTTCGGTCGGGCGTTGTTCAATCTTGCCACTCAGGCCTTGGTCGGCTTCAATCCGCGCCAACACCTGCGCGGTGGTGAAGCCCTCCGGAATCGTCAGGGCGCGGTTTTCGGTATCGCCCAAGGCCAATTTGTTAATGGTCGCCCGCAGGCTGATGCCTGGGTCGAAAGTATATTCACCCGCCTGAAGTGTCCCCGTGAGGCCCAATACCCGTACCGCCAGCACAAACGCATCGGGGTGGGCAATCACGCCAGCCTCGGCCAGCTTCCCGGCAATGCTGCGCGGGCCGTTGCCGGGTTCAATCACCACCGTTGCTGGGCTTGCCAGCGGCCCTTGCGTGGCGAGATAACGGCCCCAGCCTGCTGTAACCACTGTGATGATTGCCAAAATAACGGCCCCTATCACCACACCATGTCCGGTTGTCAATTTCATAAATCCACCCTGCCGAAGCGGCGTAGGTTCTTCAAGGCGTTGCGCCAAACCAGTAGGCACTGTACAAACAACCCAATGCACGTTCAAACGCTTAAGCTGTTACCTTTTCGGTGCCATGCGCACTGGCAGGTGGCCTTGGTGCCTGCCTCGCCCGTGGTTGGGCTGGTAGGGCCCAACGGTGCTGGCAAAACTGCGGTGCTGGAAGCCTTGGCACTCCTTGCCCCGGGGCGCGGTTTAAGCGGCGGCGATTTACAAGCCCACGCGCCGCACGGGCAACGCCAATGGGGTACCTTTATAACCATGGCCGATGGCACCACGGTTGGCCAAACCTATAAGGCTGGGCTGCGCACAGTTCAACTCGATGGCACCACCCAGCCCGTGGAAACCTTGGCCACACTGGGCAGCGTGGTGGTGCTAACGCCGCAAACCGATTTTCTCTTTGTTGGCCCACCCGAGCAGCGACGTCGTTGGCTGGATGATGCCGCCACAGCCTTGCAGCCGGGGCATGCGGGGTTGGTGCAGCGCTATCGGCAGCACCGGCAGGCCCGACTCAAGATTTTAGCACAAGGTATTATGCACGGTGACTGGCTGGAGGCCGAGGAACGGCTGGCTGCCGAAGCGGGCGTAAGGCTGGTGCAGGGTCGGCTTGCCTACTTGGCGGCCTTGGAACCCTTGCTCGTGGGGTTAAGTTTAAAACTGCAAGGCGGGGCGCTGGAAATTATGAGCGCCGCCGACCCCGTGGTTGCATTGCAAGGCAAGTTTGAACGCACGCGCGAGCTTGATGTACGCCTCGGCCGCACCCATGCAGGGCCCAATACGCTGGATGTTGCTGGTGAACTGCTGCCAGAAAACCAAAGCGGCCCGCGTGCTGGCGGGATAGCGCTGCATCATACCAGCAGTGGCCAGCATAAACGCGCACTTCTGCTGTGGTTGCAGGCGCATGTACGGATGGTGACGGCCAAGCGCAAGCAAGCCCCCTTGGTATTGATTGATGAATTTGCGGCCCACCTCGACGCCACGCGGCGGGAACATTTGTTGCAGGATTTAATCTCGTTGGGGTGTCAAGTCTGGCTGGCTGATGTTGAGCTGCCCGACCTGGCTGGATTGCAGCGCATCACGCTCTCTCCCATACCCATCGCAGGCACCGAGTAAAGCAAGGCCCATTCACCAAGCCAAATGCTGACAAAGCAGAGGGTACGGTGCAGGCCCATTGGGCCATAGCTCCGCTAACCCTCAGGAGCCCGCGAAGATGAGTCTTGGTATGCCCTCTGGGCGAAGAAAACGAGACTGCGGGCCGCCGGGGTGGCGGTTCTGATAATATCTTTGTTCACGTAAGCAGGGGCCTCTGGCTAACCCGACGCCTTGTTTTTGTTTGCGTTCTAGGGAGACATAGTCTGGCGATAGGCCAGGACCGCGCGCAGGCGGTTGAGTTCAGCGTCACAACAGAGCTGTAAAAAACGTAAAAGTTTTCTGGTATTTAGGAATGGTAAAAAGGTTCTTGTTGTTTCGAAGCAAAGCTCCACTGGCAACTACAGCAGGAGTAAAACCGCTTGTAAACCGGCGAGAGGCAGTCAGGGCGTTGAAGTGTGACCTTTTGGTAGGCGTGGCTATCTCCAGCTAAGTCGTGAAACATGCTGGGCGTGATAGGGAAGAGCCCATTTCTCTTTGCGTACAGACTTTGGCTGTAATAAAAAAATTACCTAATAAAAACTGAGGATAACTCGGTGGATAACCCTGGGGGTTAGTATCTCTCACTGCAGCGATGCCCCACCGCTGTTCCGGTCAAGCAGGCCTTGAAATCGGTGGAACATAGTGCAAATGAGTAAATACTCACATGCTTAACAATTAAAAGGCATTTTTAGGATTGGCAGCCTAGGGGCAGGCCGTTAAGATAGAATTATGTCTGCCAAAATAAGGGCTGCGTCGGTGTTCCCTGTAACCGAGACGGCGCACGCACCAATCTCCGTACTGCAAGTGCTGCCTGCGTTAAAGGATGGCGGTGTGGAAGAAAGCACCTTGGCCTTGGCACGCTATTTGAAAAAGCCGCACGCCAATCTTCACTTTAAAGCCCACGTCGCCGCTGCAAGCGGGCCCAAGGAGCGGCTTTTGGCTAGCACAGGCGCCATTTTCCATCGTCTACCGATGGCCAGCAAGAACCCCGTGGTCTGGATGTGGACAACCTACCAGCTCATTAAGGTCATTCGGGCCGAACATATCAAAGTGGTGCACGCCCGTTCACGGGCCTGTGCGTGGCCAGCACGGCTTGCGGCGTGGTGGTGCGGCCTTCCTTTTGTCACGACGTTTCATGGCATCTATAACGAGAACGGTGGCTGGCTGAAGCATTGGTACAACAGTGTCATGGTAGCCGGGCGCCCTGTCATTGCCAACAGCGCCTACACCGCTGCCTACATACAGCGCGTTTACCGGGTTAAGCCCAATCACCTGCTCGTCGCTCCGCGTGGCATCGATATGCGACGGTTCAATCGCGCGCGCCTGAACGCCGCAAAGTTAAAGCAACGACGCATCACATTGGGCCTAGGGCCTAAAACCAAAGTTTTTATTCTGGTAGGCCGCTTAACGTACTGGAAGGGCCAGCATCTGCTGCTTGAAGCCCTAAGCCTGCTGCCACCGGGTGGTGATTGGGTTGCCCTGATGGTGGGCGGTGCTGAAAAGCGCGGGGCCTATGCCCGCGACCTAAACGGCTTTACCGCCAGACTTGGCCTAGAGCAGCACGTGAAGTGGTTAGGCAGCCGCAGCGATGTACCAGAGTTATTAGCCTTGGCTACGCTGGCCTTTAGTACCAGCACCCGCCCCGAGGCCTTTGGGCGCGTGGCGGTGGAGGCGCAGGCGATGGGC
>JAIXXE010000170.1 GCA_027490875.1 Alphaproteobacteria bacterium | reverse complement strand
TGTCACGTTGACAGCTATACGAAACACATTCCCAAACTGCATCGACGTTCAACGCTTGCTGATTCGTCTTTGCTTATGTCTGCTTCACCTAGCGGCACTCGCGAATGATGCAAGAACACACCGCCTTGCTCATCGTTTTCGCGAATCTCTTCGTCCAGTTCGATTGCTTGTTGCCACTGCTCTGGATAGTTGTCGCGAAGGTGTCTCCATTGTGCGTTTCGTTTATGTGGGCACATCCAGCAGCTTGAGGTAATCGGAAGCGGCCAACCGTAGTTTTCGATGATCGTCAAACAAGCGTCGGTGTTTAGCATCAAATCAACTAGCGGGCAGACGCATTTCCACTTACCTTCCGTTACGTTGTGCTTGTCAATCCAACGTCGCTTCTCGTCGAAAGCCAAACCTAGCCAGCGTGTTCCGTCCGTCCGTCCAGTCGCTCGTAAGTGTCGATCAACGACCCGCCGCTTCCATTCATTGGAGCAAAAGCCGGGCAACTTTCCGGTCTGTGTAAACACTGGCAAAAGCAAGTCACCGTTGCCACCATACAGGTCGACTGTTGCTAACTCCCGGTTGGCAATCTCAATCTCAAGCCCCAGTGTCTTTAGCAGTGGCCGCGTGTAAGCTTCCATGTAATCCCAGGTGCTATCGTTCTCGCGTCCAGTGTCTGCCATCACGACAACACCAGGCTTGGGCAAAATTCCCTTGGCAATGAGGATGCACATTGCTGTTGTCTGCCTTCCGCCGCCGTAGTTAAAAACAATCATCGCAAACCTCATGTGTATTTGTCAGCGATTTACCGCACGCTGACCTGCGTAGCCCTTTGCCCTCACCAGCATGGCACCGATGGTACACGTCGCCCGTTAAGGACGTGTATCGCTCATTCGCTCAATCCAAACTTCGCGGCAACAATTGCACAACGCTTTATCGCAAGGCTTGTCGTTGATTGTCATTTGCCATTGATGCAAGTAGCATTTATCGCCGCATCCGAAGCACTCACTGCCATCAGGATCGACGCTTACAAAACGGATTTCAAAAAGCACTTCAACCAATGGCATGCTTGCACCTAAAACGGCCGCGCCGCAAAAGCCAACCCCGCCAACAAACCCACGCCGCCAAATATCGCCGCAGTTAAAAGCAAGTCCCACAAGTGCATCGACGTGTAGAACTCTTGGTCTGTCCGCAGCTGCTCAATCTGTTCAGTGAGCACTGCGTTAGTCTTTTGCAAGTTCTCAATGCGAGGGTCGTCGTCAACTTCAAATCGTTTCATGCTGACCACTTCGGAGCCTCCGCCTAAACTCACACCGAGCCAAAAACAAAAGGTGCAACAGATAGCCAGCTTCACGCCAGGTAATCTGTCCGCTGTCTCGCTCTGCCTGGATCTCGTCAACGCAGCCGTCATCGTCAGACGTGTCGTAGTTGACGCAGAATCTGATTCCGTTTAGTTCGCCGATTTGCTGGATAATCATTGAGACACCTTCAGACATTCCTGAATCATCGCGTAAAGCTGCTTTGCTTCATCGCAACTAGAAATCGAGTTCCTTTGCCACTTATCCCAAGCAATGCGATACAACGCTTCCATTTCGTACCATTTGCCGACTAACGCTTCAGCTCCACATGAAAATTGAGATAGCCGTTTTGCGGTTTGACGCTGCACCAAAGGCCGTCGAGCATGTTGATTTCAGCTGAGCCGTTGCCGCCAACAAATGCGACTATCTCGTCTCGCTGTTTCAAATACTCGTTCTTAAGCGGGTCCAGTCGCACGACAACGATTTGATTGATGCGGTCTATGCTCACATCCTGCAAAATGTTTTGAATTGCTACTGACATAACAGACTCCTAAAAATCCCCTCCCCCCATCGCTGAGGAGAGGGGGCCAGCACCTGCTCACCACCACAGTAAACAAGTGAAAAAATCCGCCCGTTGATCCAATCGCAGGGCGCTACTCCATTTCAAGTCGTTGCGTTCTTGGCTTCGACTCGCTTCCTTAGCCACTTCCGAAGTGGCGCTCCGTTTACGTTCGCGACCGCGACTGTGCGGCGTTCTTAATCTCAAGCTTTAGTTCTTTGAGAATTGACTCTGGCGTTACTTCCTCTACATGCGGAAGCAGTAGCCCAGCTTCTATAAGCCGCCTGTCGTATTCGTCTTGATGTTTCGCAGCTAAAGAACCCCAGTACCGCACATACTCGGTGAAGTGACGACTACACAACCCTTGACCTTGGCTTTGTCTTTTCTTTGTGCATCCGTTGCGAATGCAAAGCATTGACGTGTCAACCAGCAAATCTAGTCTTCTGCCGTTTGGCCTAGCGCGATTTAGAAGCTTATCGCCGCTTAGCTTTGCGTAGCCGAGTATGTATAATCCTTCAACGCGAAAGCCTTCTTCTTTTGTAGGAAGCCATTCTTCGATCTTTAGGACTGTAGACCTGCTAAGCTCACGTTCGTTTCGCATGAATGCACCGATTGGCGATTCACTCCCAAGGTGCGCCGCATAGCGACCTTCTGGGCAGCCAGAACTTCCAACGTAGCGAACCCATCCTTCGCAATCTCGAATTGTGTAAACAGCACGCTTAACCATTACGCTATCCTCACGAATGGACTTTTTTTGTCTGACCGTGGCCCTTTGTGGGATGCTTCGATCAAGCCCATCTTGACCTGAACTGCATCCCACTTTTCAAGCTCTTGTTCTTGCTTCTCTTCCAGCGTTAAACCTTGCTTGACTTCTCGCGTTGTAAGCTTCGTTGTCTTGATGATCTGACGACGCGCCTTTCTGCGTTCACAGTCGAAAATCTTCCAGTGTTCAGCGCAAAGACCACGCCGCCCAGGTTCTTTTTGCTTCGTGCAGTTCTTGCAACGCTTGCTGTCTCTGCTTGCTGGCTTCCTCGCCATCGAAAGTAGTTCCGCTAAGAAGAATTCAGAAATCTCCACTTGGTATCTCGATTCGCGGCCCAAAAGGTTCTCGGCCTCCATAGCGAATCCGTCGCTCGTCAGCAGTTATCGAACTGTCGACTTCCAACACTTGAGATCATAGGAATAGAAATTCCTATTGCAAGTACAAACTCCACATTTTGTCACATTTTGTCACAAGTTGTCCGATAGTATCCCTACGAAAACTCTTTATTTTTCTTTGTAAATCAAGGCTTGAAAGGCATTTCGTGGATTGCTACCGTTACCGCTATGGCACGCTATTCAGACACAATCGACACGACGGAAGAGGCTCTTCGCGAGTTTGCGGAGAACCTACGCAAGATGGCTGCGGACTTTGAAGCCCAAGCGGACTCGATGAAAGAGCATGGGCTGAAAACCATTGCGGTATCGCATTGGAAATCAGCCCGCGATGGAGTAGCAGGGTACGCCGCTTTTGCCGCTGCGATTAAGAAAGCAATTGTACTAGCTAGCCAGATGAGTGCGGTACTGCGTCTAGTTATGCAGCCGTCGATTGCCGAATCACAAGCCGATGTGATGGAACAGCGAAAGCAATCGACGAAGGGCAAGACCACGAAGCCACCCAAAGCCTAGCTTGCTTGCGAGTCCACTTACCCTTTGCAACAATGGTTTGTCCATCGTCGAAGATGACAACGATCCGATAGCGCGACATGATTAGGCGACCTCTTACGAATAGGGGCTAGTTCGTTTTTGAGGAGTCTGATTAGCTAACAAGACACCTTTGGGATCGGCTTAACCAGAAATTTATGCACGCGCAATTAGTTTGCAATACCATGTCGTAAAATCGCCAGCAAATCGGTAATGCAGCGGGATGGAGGTCAATCCAGATGAGTGATGTACAAGCAAACACCGTGAAGGGAATGATACTTTTCGCGTTGGTTTATTTAACTGTTGCATGGTGGAACTCATGAGCACCGAAACACAAGGCTCGCTGCTAGTTCTGTTTGGCTTCCTTGCTGGCTTCGTTGGTGTTGTCATCAGAGCCAGAGAAGACTTGCAGCTCATCGGTAACGTCGTGGCTGTGGCTTCTGTGGGGATTGTTGTTGTCGGCTGCGTGATGTCGATTGCTGGCCGCTCGCAAAGGAAGGGCAGATAAATGATTCAGCGTCAAGAAAAGGTTGGCCCGTGGATACTTGCAGCCGCCATCGTTCACGGCCTTATCATTGCGGCGACTCCAGCGGTCTACTTCGCTTATGCTCGCGAAGTTGTGCGCGAGTCTGCCAAGAATGTAGAGGCTAAACGACAGCCACCAATCTACAGCGAGCCAGCAGACCGCAGAACAAAATAGCTTGACTCCCTAACCACCTCTCGCTAAACTTCTCCACGCCAGCACCTGCTCACTGCCGACCTAACCAATCGGTGTTAATGTGAGCTTACCAATCAATCATCTTTTCAAGACGCTCAATGCGACTTGCAACGGGCTAC
>JAIXXE010000125.1 GCA_027490875.1 Alphaproteobacteria bacterium | reverse complement strand
CCGTGGTGCTGATGCCCCCGGCCCGCAGCAGGGTAAAGTCACCCACCGAGGCCGAGACGTTGGTCGCCGTTACCCGCAGGGCTGTTAACAGGCCACCCGTAAAGAACTCGGTCGCACTGATGATCCCCGTGGTGCTCACCCCCGGTGCCACCAAGCCCAAGCTTGGGTGCAGGTAAGCCGCAGCAGCCGTACCGCCAAGCGTGAAGGAGATCGTGCCCGAACTCGCCACCACCATCGCAAGGTTGGCCCCGCTCGTCACACCAGTGGTGCTGATGCGGTCACCAAAGCCACCACCAGCGCCACCCGTGCCGCTTACCAAGGTCAGGCCGCCGGTGGTGGAAATACTATGAACGAACAACCGGGTCGCGCTCACCGTGCCGGTCGCACTCACGCCAACTGTTACCAATCCGCGGGTTGGGTCGAACCACGCCGTCACAGCATTGTTTTGCGTGAAGGAGATGAACCCGGTGTTGCTCACCGCCAGCACACTGGTGGTGCCGCTGGTAATCCGGTCACCGCTCACGCTTAGGTTGGTCAGCCCGCTGCCATCGCCAACAAACGCCGTGGCGCGCACAGTACCGGAAATATTCGCGCTGCCGCTCACAGTCAGCATCGCCGTTGGCAGTGTGCCGCTGGCCAGGTTAATGCCCGTAAAGCCGTTGTTATGCACGTAAATCCGGCGGTTGCCATCGCCATCGGCCAGAATGATGGTGCTGGAAAGGTCGGCAGGCAGCCCCCACACATTGGCACCCAGAATGGTGTTGGAGCTGCCAGTCGTAATGCCAATGGCGGTAAAGTGACCAAGCGCCGTGTTGGTGTTACCCGTGGTATTATTAAAGAGCGCATTCATCCCCAACCCAGTGTTATCATTACCCGTGGTATTACTAAAGAGCACCTGCCCCCCCAACCCAGTGTTCTGACTACCCGTGGTATTATTTAACATCGTCGATACCCCACTGGCGGTATTACGAATTCCCGTGGTGGTGGCTTGTAATGCCTGGTACCCATGCGCAGTGTTTTGCCTACCCGTGGTATTATTAAGCAGCGCTTGAAACCCAGTAGCGGTATTAAAGAAACCGGACGTAATATTCCGCAAGGTATCTTGCCCCACGCCGAGGTTATAGCTGGCCTGACCGGGCGTAGATGAACTCATGGTGGTGTTGCCGCTGTTCACGCCAATAAACAGGTTACTCCCATCATTCCCCACGGGCCGGAAGGTAGAGATAAACGGGCTACCATTCTGCCGAATCATGTTCGCCGTCGTACCCGCCACGTTTTGCGCGGGCAGGTTGATGCTGCCCGAAATATCAATCCGCGCATTCGCCGTGTTGGCAATGGCGCTGACGGTGCCGCTGGTGATTCTATCCACTGAAATACTGCTGCTGGGCAGGTTGGTCAGCCCGCTGCCATCGCCCACAAACGCCGTCGCCCGCACGGTGCCGGAAATATTCGCGCTGCCGCTAACTGTTAGCGGGGCTGTTGGGTTAGTTGTTCCTATCCCCACATTGCCATTTGCAGATAAACGCATAACTTCCGTTCCCGAAGGCTCAAAAATAATGGGACGTGTGGCAGGTGCACGTAAACCAACTGCAGCCGTTGTGTTAAAGAGCAACATGTCGCCTACCGTGCCACGGTCACTGGCACCAAGCCGCAACGAAGGGTAGCCACCTGCATTCTGGTTCCAGATAAACAAGCCACGCTCTGCGGCTGCATTGCTAGTTAAATCAAGCTGGGCCTGAGCGGCTGTCGTCCCAATCCCCACATTCCCTGCAAAATACCCCGTCGTCCCACTAATCCCGCCCGTCGCACTCACGCCCAAAGTCACCAGCCCACGCGTTGGGTCAAACCACCCCGTGTTGCCCGTGCTTTGGGTTAGGCTGACAAAGCCAGTGTTGGTGTTCACCACCAGGCTGGTGGTGCCGCTCACAATCCGGTCGGTCGCCGAAGCCACCACGCCCGTCAGCCCGCTGCCGTTCCCGATGAAGTTCAGCGCCTGAATGGTGGTGGCCGAAAGGGTGCTGACGCTGGTGGCGCCGGTCACGGTCAGCCCGCCGGTTAGCAGGCTGGTGGCGTTCAGCAGGCCGCCGCTGCTCACGCTCGGCGCGTAGGTGGGGCACCCCAGCTCGCGCCGGCTGCCTTCACCGAGGCAAATCCGCCCGTCGTTCACGCCCATGGTGGCCGAGATGGTGGCCACATCCACAAAGCTCTGGGCTGGCGCCACCCCAACCATCAGGAGCGGCAACAACAGGCCTAACCCAAGCCCCGCAGCACGGCCGCGCCACAGCCCCCGCGCAGCATAGACCCATAGCAAGGCACCTTTTCGAACCATTAAGCCACACTATTCCTGCTCTGCCCGCCAAGGTCAATTGGGCGGGCCAAGCCGTGCCAACCCCCTGCCCCAATTCTGCAACATAGAGAAAAACAATGCCTTAGGAAATCTATCGACCCAATCCCACGCACCTGAACGAACAGGACTAGGCACCCATCTTTAAAGAAGCACGCAACCTCAGCAATAATCAGATTGATAAAGAAATTGGTTGCGGGGGCTGGATTTGAACCAACGACCTTCAGGTTATGAGCCATAATTCTAATCGCTTGATAAAATTTAATTAATCCTAATTACCCTTTACACTACATACGGTTATGAGTATCGTCAACTTAACCTACCCTAATGCAGTTTGCGGCAATAGAACCCAAATTGCGGCAACGGTGCGGCAATGAAAGATGCCCTAATGGCGGATACGTTCAACTTTACCAAAACCGATTTAGAACGCCTGAAGGCTCCCAAGACCCGTGCCCTCACCTATCGGGATACCAAGGAGAAAGGCCTTAGCCTTTATATTACCCCCGCCGGCAGTATCAGCTTCTTTATCCGTAAGCGCATCCGTGGGCGGGATGAGCGCATCATTTTGGGTCAGTTCCCCGTTATGAGCGTTGGGGAGGCCAGAGAGGCAGCTCTTACTGCCCGATCAGAGGTTGCGAAGGGGAAGAACCCTAATGCTGAGAAACACAAACTTCAGCAGGAAACCACCTTTGGTCAGCTCTTCAAGGAGTACATGGAGCGCTACTCCAAGCCCAACAAGAAGTCGTGGCAGTATGATGAACGGGAGGTAAAGAAATTCCTCAGTCACTGGTATACCCGCAAGCTGTCTTCCATCACTAAACACGAGGTGCAGAAGCTGTTGGATAAGATTACTCGCGAGAACGGCCTCTATCAATCTAACCGTACTCTGGAACGTATCCGCGCTATCTACAATAAGGGGATTGAATGGGGGTGGGAGGGGGTAAACCCTGCTTTGGGGCTTAAGAAGCACCGCGAGCGCTCCCGTGATCGTTTTATCCTCCCCCATGAGCTTCCCCTCTTTCATGAGGCCCTGCGGACCGAGCCCAATCCGATTGCCCGCGATTACTTTCTCATCTTGCTTCTCACGGGTGCCCGTAAAACCAACGTGCTGACCATGCAGTGGGTGGATATTAACTGGGAGCACAAGCAATGGCGCATCCCAGACACCAAAAACGGGGAGCCCGTAACCATCCCCCTGACCGAAACCGCTATGAGCATTCTAACTAAGCGGAAGGCTATGGCGGTTGGTCCGTGGGTGTTCCCTAGTGAGCATGGCGGGGCAGGGCACTTTGTAGATCCCAAACGGGCTTGGCAACGCATTCGTGAAAAGACCACGCTGGCGATTTGGGAGCTTATTCCAGAGGTAGCCGAGATAGGAGTCGCCCTCCGCAAAAAACTAAGGGACGAAGCCGGAGAAGAAGCCTTAGCCGACGAAGAGGTATGGCGAGTTATTTATCGCGGCATCCAGAAGGAGGCTAAAGCTAAAGGGATTGACCTGCCCCCCTGCCTGCTTGACCTCCGCATTCACGATATCCGGCGCACTGTGGGCAGCTATCAGGCCATTACGGGGGCTAGCCTGCCTATCATCGGCAAATCTCTAGGCCACAAGTCCCAAATCTCTACCCAAATCTACTCTCGCCTGCATTTAGATCCTGTCCGCGATGCGTTGGAGAAGGCGCAGACGGCGATGCTTATGACAACGAAGTAGGAGGCTAAATAATGAACTTTTTTACACCAGAAAAAGAGCTTTTTTGGTACGTTCCTCTGCACACTGATTTCGGTGACTCCGAATACTATGAGGGGTGGGAAAAATCTATTCGCCAGATTCTGATATTTAGCCAACTTGTGATGAGAAAGTGGCTTCCAGATAGGGATGATGAAGAATATTTAACTGATAGAGAGAGTAAGATTAATCAGTTGTTTCTCTATATTTTAGAGAAATCATTTCATAATGAAATGCAGCATGCATTTAAGACTAGCTTCGTCGCAAAAATAATAAAAGATGATGATGAGTTTGGATATTTGAAAAAAGCATCTCAATTAAGTTTATCTTTAGAGAAAAGCTATGAATTGGCTTTGCCGTTTTTTTACTTAATTGGTGAGCTTATTTGTGCGGTAGAGGATGAAAAAGAACAGAAGGAACGAGGCCTCACAAGTATGGCTGAGATTTTAGAATATACAGGAGTTTTGGCTGCGGCCTGTGGCGCTGGATTTGAACAGTTATTGCTCCCCTCAGAACACGACTTCCAAAAAATGGCCAATTCTTTCGTAGCACGTAATGCCTCTAAATCTCGGCACGTTACCAAACAGCCTGCCCGTGATTATGCTCTTAAACGTTGGAATGAAGGTAAATTTCAATCTAGGCATCATGCTTCTCATATTATCGCTGAGGAGTTGCTGAGCCGCCCAGAGGGTAAAGCCATGTCGCCCTTCAATCTGCAACGTTCCGTCTATTCATGGCTTCGGGGGAAGAAGTCGTAGTTTACACTTTCATGGAGGTGTAACGCTTATCAAGGAGGCGGATATACAGCGCTTTTCTATCTAGCTATGTCTTACTAGTGAAGATTAGAAAGGACATCATTATGCTTCAACAAACTAAAAATAGATTACTTACTCGTAAGGAAGCTGCGGAATACTTACAAGTTGACTTGGGAACTCTAGAAGTCTGGGCTTCCACCGGCCGATACAACATCCCCTTCTATAAAGTTGGCCGTTGCGCTCGGTATAAGCAAGAAGATCTGGATCGCTTCATTGAAGACCGCAAGGTTACGAATGAGAACTGGCAAAAATTTAGCCGGAAGGGGTAATTGGGGTGGGAAATAAAGGTACGATCCTTTGGAAAACCTTTGATTGGAAAAGGTTAATCTTAAATGATCCAACTCTCACAGCACACGAGAAAATAGTTGCGATAGTTCTCAATGCACATATCAATATTTATGACCTCACATGTAATCCTTCTTTAGCACGGATCCAGGATCAATCGTCATTAGGTAAAACATCAGTTGTAAAAAGCCTTAAGGCTTTAGAGATGAAAGGATATATTCAAAGATCAACCAGATTTATTGGAAACACTAAAAACAGAACGTCTAACTCGTACAAGCTACTTTATCCACAGCCTAGTTCGCCACACGAGCTACCCCCTAGTTCGCGTCCCGAACTACCTAGTTCGCAAAACAAACAAAACCTAGTTCGCGAGACGAACACTAACTCTTATCTAAACAAAAAAAGAAAATCTTCCTGTCCACAAGGAGATGCATTGCCTATAAAAAGTGCTCTTAACAATCTAGTGAAGGAGGTTATAGATAGGCAAAGAGAATTAGAGCAGAACCCCGTAAGGATGTTCTAGTAAAATACTCAACGAATCCAAATGGAGGATTTGGCTTAGAACAGCCATTTATACTGTCAAATTTTGTCAAGTGAACTTTATTTAGATGTTTTCTTGATTATCTAGGAAATAAGCCAAAAGTACTGTCAGATTTTGTAAGGTAACGCTCTAGATAAAATGTCACAATGTGTAACATTTTGTACCAAGAGAAAGTCTCTAGCTTGAGCTTACCAAGTTGTGCAGTTGATTGAGTTCCCTAGAGGCTGGCAGTTAGTTATAGTCGGGTTTTTAATGGTCGGGGCAGGAATAACCTGAATGGCTGGTGCGGACACTATGTTAGGAAGTATGAAAATAGGGCTCGCCGAATCGGCTTGGGTATTAGACTGCTGCTGACTAGCGATATCCGCCTCCATCTTTACAAAATTTTGCCAATGTTTCTTTTCAGCAGCTTCGTATTGGCTTTGGGAACGCCAACCCGAGGCGTACTCCTCAGCATATGCAGACATAAGTTGATTATATTTATGAATGAGTTTCATGGGTTCATAACCAGCTAAAGTCATCCGATTAACAAGGGCAGTATTAAGACATTCTCTTTGAGAAACAGCATTATATCTTGTTAATGGTTCTTTATGACATAGCGTAGTATCTTTCTGATATTGATCAATCTCCGTTAGGGTTGGAGTTGATTGACCACATCCCATCAACATACTTCCCGCAACCGTACCTGTAATAAAAATTGAAAGCCTCATCCTACTAACTCCCTTGTTAATGGAACGACCACCATAAAGGTGGTCGGGGAGTAGTAACCGTCTATAGAAACGGCGCGGCTATTCAGCCGAAGCCTGTTATATTCGCCGCCTCCCCAACCGTAGGGTTGGAAGGCAGCACAATGGTCACGGCTGGTGCTCGCAGCCGTCTATAGAGGGGTTACTAGGCCCCGCAGGTTTTGCACCCGCAACGCAAACTTAGCCTGTTTTTGGGGAAGAGTGAAGTGTTTACAGATAGTTTTAATTAATTAAGGGTATGTAGGGGCATACTTAATTAAACTGATTAATGTCCAATTTTGGTCCTTTTATATGGATGAGGATATGAACTTAGCGTAAAGTGTTAACATGCCTCAAATAGCTCTCCGCCAACCTGTTTTACCCAACCTCCCAAAGCTGAAGCTGGTAGAGGACGAGGCGGGGCCATTCCTGAAATGGGCCGGTGGTAAATCTCAGCTTCTGCCTGTTATTAATCAGCACTACCCGCAAGAGCTACTGAACGGCGATATCCAAACTTACATTGAACCTTTTGCAGGCGGTGGAGCGGTATTCTTTGATATTCAGAATCGCTTTAGCCCTCAGCGTTCGGTGCTGATTGATACCAACCCCGACTTGGTTCTGACCTATCAGGTTATCCAACAAGATGTGCAGGGGCTTATCCGTGCTTTAGCCGCAATGGAAGCCGCCTATCACGCTGTGGCACCTGAAGAGCAGCAAGCCATGTTCTATGCCGTGCGGGAAGAGTTTAACACTCCCCATACGGCCACGGCTAGCAATCAGGCGGGCCTAAACCGCGCCTCCCAGAATATCTTTCTGAACCGCACCTGCTTTAATGGCCTCTTCAGGGTGAACAGCAAGGGCAAGTTCAATGTGCCGTTTGGTCAGCATAAAAAGCCCACCATCCTTTTTGAAAAGAAGCTGCGGGCCGCTGCTAAAGCCCTGGATAAAGCTGAGGTGATTCATGGTGACTTTACCCAGACCCCAAGTTTGGTAAAGCCAAAGACCTTTGTTTACTATGACCCACCTTACCGCCCGATTAGCGTGACCTCTCACTTTAAGGCTTACAGCAAAGAAGCGTTTAATGATGATACCCAACGCCAACTGGCAGGCATGTTCCGTGAGATAGACCAGCGCGGGGTTAAGCAGATGCTCAGTAATTCTGACCCGACCAACTATGGGCCTGATCCGTTCTTTGATGACCTTTACCAAGGCTTCACCATCACCCGTGTGGATGCCACCCGCTTTATCAACGCTAAAGGCACGGGCCGTGGCGTGGTGCGAGAACTTCTCATTAAGAACTATGACTAAGCCCTACCGCCTTTACCTTGGCGATTGCCGCGAGGTTCTAAAGCAAATCCCTGACGAGAGCATTGATGTTGTCTTTGCCGACCCACCTTATCGCCTCTCCAATGGTGGCTTTACCTGCCAAGGGGGCCGTATGGTCTCCGTCAATAAGGGCGGCTGGGATAAAAGTATGGGGCTGGAAGGCGATCACGCCTTTAACCTTGAGTGGATTGCCGAATGCCAACGGGTGCTGAAGCCTAACGGCACTATTTGGATTTCTGGCACCTACCACAACATTTACAGCTGCGGCTTTGCCCTTCAGGAGCTGCGCTTTCACCTGTTGAACGACATCACTTGGTTTAAGCCCAATGCCAGCCCCAACCTCTCATGCCGTTTCTTTACCGCCAGCCACGAGACGCTACTTTGGGCCAAGAAGACCAAAACGGCCCGTCATACCTTTAACTATGAGGCCATGAAGGGGGGAGACTTCCCTGAAGACCGTCTCAAGGTGCCACAAAAGCAGATGCGGAGCGTGTGGGCAATGAACTCCACACCGCAGGAAGAAAAGCAGCTGGGTAAACACCCCACCCAAAAGCCCCTAAAGCTTATGGAGCGCGTGGTGCTGGCTTCATCTAACCCCAAAGACCTTATCCTAGACCCATTCTGCGGCAGCGGCACAACTGGCGTGGCTGCCGTTAAGCATGGACGGCGATTTATTGGTGTAGATATTGAACAGGGGTATATAAATCTGGCGCAGCGACGGCTTGAGTCTAGCCTCCCCCACAAAGACTCTATTAGCCCTCTGATGCATCCTGAGGTGCATCAGTACCAAGGATTATAGACACGAGCTCCTTACGGGCATAGAAGGCCCGTGAAATGCTCCCGTGGCCCGGCCCCTTGGTTCTTGGCTGCACCAAGGTCCCCATGCGACCAGTTAAAGAGGCAAACCCAGTCTTACGAATAGCATTTTGAACGGTTTCATAATCTTCTTTAACTGTTGCAAGCAGCTGCGGATCACTTAGGTCAAAACCGCCTACACTATGGAGAATTGAACGAGGTTCAGACTGGGCCTCAAAAATTCGCCCACATATGATCAAGCTTTTTAGTTTGTTAAACATATGGCTTTTCTCAAAAGGGGTCTCCACAACCTCTTCTGGGTTAATCATGGTAATAGCCATCGTTTCCTTTGGGATAAGCAGCCCCTTCTTGAATTTAAGGGGAATAACTTTTAATTCCCAATCCCCACCATCAGGCTGCTGTGCAGAGTTAATCTTCATGTCTAGATAGCGCTCAAGAACGTGGCCAGCCCACCCTTTATTAGGCTTATCGTTCTTGCGGACCGTTACTTCCAAGGTATCCGCCATAGGGCGCAAGTCCTGCCCTAAAATGAGCTTAATCTTATCAATGGCTAAATTGCGTTGAAGAACTGTTTGCATTAAGACTTTATATCTCAAATACTCTTTATATAATAGAGCTAGAAAGAATTCTTATGTTTAAGTCTAAAACTGTTTTTATCGTCGGCGCAGGAGCGAGTGCTGAGGCGGGCTTGCCTACAGGGGCAAAGCTAAAAAGCCAAATTTCTAACTTAGTGAATGTTAAGTATGGTGATTGGGGGGACAAACTCACCTCTGGAGATCCACAGGTCGCTGAGGCCTTTAAAATTATGGCCAGAAGTCTGCCAGCAACCAATCAAAGGCTTCAACACAAAGATACAAATGATTATCTTCACGCAGCGTGGCCGATGGTAGAGGCGCTACCTTTATCAATTTCTATAGATAATTATTTAGATGCTCATACGGGGAATACGGACGCTGAAACAGTTGGAAAACTTGGAATTGCTCGTGCAATCCTTCAGGCCGAAAGCCAAAGCTGCATGGTTATAGATAAAGATTCTCAAAAACTTTCATTGTCACGTGTGGAGAATACTTGGTATGCCGACTTCATTAAGCTTTTAACTGAAAATGTTTCCAAAGATAAAATAAGCCATATATTTGATAATATATCATTTATTACATTTAATTATGATCGCTGTATTGAACATTTTTTGCCCCATGCGCTGGCCACATACTATGCCATCCCTATCGCCGAGGCAGAAAGCCTAGTGAAGAAACTAAAGATTTGTCACCCTTATGGCAAGGTAGGCGACCTCCCGTGGCAGAATCAAAATCATCTTGAAAACATACCATTTGGCTTGAAGGACAATCCTCAAAAGATTTGCAAAGCCGCTTCTCAAATTAAGACTTTTACTGAACAAGCTGCTGACGAGGACGCCCTAGCAGCAATGCGGAACGAGATTATACACGCAGAAACCTTAGTCTTCCTTGGCTTTGCTTTTCACGAGATGAATACGCGCCTTCTGACCCCATCTCTGCCAACAGCAGTAAAACGAGTATTTGCCACGGCTAAAGGGGTTTCAAACAGTGACCTAGAAGTTGTTAAAGCTGCTCTACAGGGGCTTATTAATAAATCATTTGATTCACAACCCAGAGAAGGCCGATCGTTGCTTAACTTTGGGCAAAATCTAACATGTCATGAACTCTTTAATGAGTATTGGCGCAGTATTAGTAACTAGTAAAATATCTAACTTAGTACCTGTTCGTTAAAAATTGGATAATACTTATAGAATTGCTGATAGATATTGAGTTGCTCATCTTTAATCGTGAAAGGAATATCAGAACACTTAAGTTTATTCTCTCTTGGTAATAACCCATCTAATGTCATTTTTTCTCGTAAAGTTAGTGGTGGAGCAGATATAGCTAACAAGGCTGAGGAGGTATTATAATCAGGCCAATCATCATGTGAAATCCCCAAACTTTGCAAGGAAGGAATCTCTACTCCTCTAGCTAAGATTACTCCACCAATACTAAGCATGGATACGCCATCAGCATATTGAATATTGAAGAGTGGAATAAAAAGTTCATCTCTCCCAGAGGATATGAGTACATGGGTGATATAATTGAAAAGTGACTTAGATAAAGTCCCTATATACTTTGATTTTGATAGGTCGGCCATTTTTAAGTCTGGCGGCGCAGCATTACCCATAATCTCTATAAACTTCTGCACTTTATCCTCGTCTTTTTCAGTAATCTTATGATGTGCATTCATTGAAAAGAGGAAAACACTTCCGGGAGCCACCTTAGATACTATAACTTTAATATCTTCTAAGATGTTTGAAGATGCTGGGTCATCATAGTCTAGCCATATGAGATGCTTTGATTCTCTTAAGGGGAGTGTAGGAAGTGTTACAGAACTGTCTCCCTTGATAACATTAATACATTCAAAAGGTTTGTTGAATAAAACTCTAGAGAAGCCGTCTTCACGCTCAAGACAAATCAATTTATTTAGCCCTAATAACCTATGGGCGATGTGAAAATCTGAAAACCATATTGAGCCGAGGCCAATATAACCATCTAGTTTAATGCCAGCTGTTGCACAAAATCTGTTAACACGTTCAAAAATAATTTTACGTTCAATAGATTTGCTAGGGCGGACCGAGTAATTAATCGCGTCAAACGATGAAGACATGTTAGTCTACTTCATTCATTTTATAATAATCAAAAACTTTTTCCCCAACCTCACGATTGCTCATTCTAGCATTTCCCAAAGCTAATTTTACATTATTCACATCCTTATCAGATTTTCTGAATTGAATAGAAATAAGATTAGGAGTTTTACTTATATCAGGGATGAGTAGAGCAGCCTTATAAGTTTTATTTGTATCAATTTTTTCAACTAGTGAAGAATAAGAGTTTTGTGAAATTGGAGGAGTATAGCCTGCATCTTTTTTCTTTCTAGAAAAATCAATCCAAGGTCGTGTTAGTTCAGCCATTCTCTGAATGCTTCTTTTGTACACGCTAGAGGATAAGTTTATATTTCGCTTTGTTGTATCCCAAGGTAACAAGGATGAGTCCTCAGACCGGAAATTTATCATCCCAATAAAACCATTGTATTGAGGGTGCCAAACTGGAAATGAGTCCCTCCCCCATATAGTTTTAATTGATTTATCTGCGGCTAGAACCACTCGGTCATTACAAAGCACGAACCAACCATAGTTTTTTACATCCTGATATTTCTGAGGCTTATCTGATTCATCATCAGGCAAAGCCGCTATACCAGCTCTAATTTCAACATTTACTCCATCATCAGTATATGAAATAAGACTAGGCGCAAAATCACTATTCTCCATTACAGCATAATTATAGCCATTAACGAGCTTATCGTTGATTTTAATATTTAGTCCCCGAGATAGGAAGCTCGCATAGTCTCGTCCTATTATTTCAAATAATGAATTAATAAAAACTGGGTCGGTAAATTCTTTAGATACATCATCTCTTAGCGATTTTACATTAATGTAGGTACCTTTAGGCTTATCATTCTCTAGAGGATCTAGCTCAAAGTCCCATTTATCACTTATCAACCATTGATCAACATCTATAGGAACAATGAATTTATGTTCATTAGTATAACTACTAATTTCTATTTTTCTTCCCAATTTAAAAATTGCTCTTTTCATTCCTATACCATACAAACCTATAGAAAAATTCACATCTTTTGGCGCATCTTTTCTTCTCCCAAAATAAAAAGCGTAATCAATTGCATTATGTAGAGATATACCCCCACAGTTATCGGAAATACTGAAGCTTTCTGGGTTTATATTAAGTTCAATAAAGTAGTCGTTTAAATTAGAGATATCTCCCCGTGAAGCTACTCTCGCAGCATCTATAGAGTTATCAATCAAATCAAGAATACAATCCTCTAGGGATATATCTTTAGTAATCATTTCAACAAAGAACTCTTTTGTTGGAGAAACTTTTACAATTGTGCCCATAAGAATTTTATAACTCCCCTGTTAAATTATAGTGAGATATATTTTTGCTGTATAAGATGATAGTCATCATTCTGGCGATCCCCCCGTACCTTCTTCCAAAGCTGCAATATAATGTTGGTAAACATACAACTTCCCGCGCTCGCGGCCTGTGATTTCAGTAACAATACCGATGGACTCCAGGTTCTGCAACGCGGCACGGGCGGTGGGGGCGGTAATACCTAGCTCCTGGGCGATATCCAGAGCTGAAGCGATCGGTTTTTTCTGCAGGTGTTTATGCACTTTTAGCATGTTCAAGCCTTTGCGGCCAGCTTTAGCTATTTTGGCTTTGTCAGCTGCCAGTTGGTCGCGCACTTTGCTGATGGTGATTACGGCTTGATCGGCGGCTTCTATCACCCCCTCTAAGAAGAATTCCACCCAGCCTTCCCAGTCACCATGTTCCCGTACCGATCCTAATTTGTCGTAATAGGTCTGGCGGTGGTTTTTAAAGAAGATACTGAGATAGAGGATAGGTTCTTTCAAAACTCCATCCAGACATAGCAGTAGGGTAATTAGTAACCGCCCGAGGCGACCATTGCCGTCTAGGTAGGGGTGAATGGTCTCAAATTGAACATGTGCCAACGCGGCTTTCACCAGCGGGGGGTAAGGTGCGGGGTCTAGGTAAAGGAATGACTCAAAGGCCCCCAAGCATTGCTGGAGTTTTTCAGGTGGGGGGGGTACAAAGCGAGCGTTGCCTGGACGGGTACCCCCAATCCAGTTTTGGCTGCGACGGAACTCCCCTGGGTTTTTACCGCTCCCCCGTCCACGAGATAGTAGGAGGGCGTGCATCTCGTTCAGCAGCCGTAGGGAAAGGGGGAACCCCTCCTTAAGCCGCTTAAAGGCGTGCTCCAGCGCAAGCACATAGTTTGAAACTTCAGTAACGTCGTGCAGGGGCACCCCTGGCACTTCGTCACTTTCAAACATCAGCAAGTCAGAGAGTGAGGATTGGGTACCCTCTATCTGGGAGGACAGTACCGCCTCCTTACGGATATTGAAGTATAAAAATAGCTTGGTCTCGGGGATGGCGTCCACTAAACCATCCAGGCGGCCCAAGGCCAGCCCTGCTTTTTCCAGCAGGGGGGCATAGCGCGTGCTATCAAGCGGGGGTTGGGGGGGTAAAGGGGGGGGGACAAAAGCTTGATACCTCTCCCCCGCAGTGCTGGAGGCAATATAAGTGCCGAGCCTAGCTTTTGAGACCTTATGGGAGGGGGTCATTGAACTTTTCCTTAGCTTTTATCTAAAGAAAAGATACTGCATTATCTTTTCTTTAGCAAGATCCTTAGTAAAAGTTATTTGAAGTAGCCTAAGACCTTCAGGTTAACGGGCTGAAGGTCTTTCTCCACATGGGATATGGTGGGTTTTTACCTAAATGCGGCAACGGTGCGGCAATGACAAAAAAGAAGCCTCTCCGTAGAGAGGCTAAAGCTTTGAATAATTTGGTTGCGGAGGCCAGATTTGAACTGACTACCTTCAGGTTATGAGCCTGACGAGCTACCGGGCTGCTCCACCCCGCGTCACCGGTGGGGCTTATGGGCACTGCGGCTTAACTTGTCAAGTGTTTTAGCAGAGGGCTTGCTTAACTCATTCAATGGATTTACTATGCCTTTAACAAATCGCTAACAAGAAAGTCGCCCATCATGTCTGCCGCCAAAGCAAAGCCCAAATCTAAAGCCGCCAACAAGGCATCGGCAAAGGCCGTAAAGGCTGCTCCACAGGCCACCAAACCAGCCGCACGCGCCGCCAAGCCTGTGGCCGCCGCCCGTAGCCAAAGTGCCAAAGGTTCATCATCGATGGCAGAAACCTGCCAGTGCATTAGCAAAGCAATTCAGCGTAACCCAGCCGCGGCGCTGGTAGCCATTGGTGTAATTGCCCTTGGCGTCCTGCTCATTTTCGGGTAAGAAGGGCCCCGAGCGCGGGTATAGTTTAGTGGTAAAACCTCAGTTTTCCAAACTGATGTTGTCGGTTCGATTCCGTCTACCCGCTCCAGTTTTACTCAGCCATTACATCCGCCGTGCCAGCGTAAAGTAAAGCCAAGCAGGCATGCGCGCGAGAGCCTGCATGAGCAGTACCATTGGCAAGGGAAAGTTAATCATCCAGCGATTGGTGTGATTCAAGCCTCGCCAAATGGCTGCTGCTGCCGCTTCTGGCTCCAGCAAAAAAGGCATCTCGAAGGTATTTTTGGCGGTAAGGCGCGTCTTCACAAAGCCCGGGTTGATGACGCGCACATCGATCAGCGCGGCATGGCTGCGCGCGGCATGGGCCAGTTCTTCGGCCCGGAGGCTCTGGCAAAAGTTAAGCAGGGCCGCTTTGGTGGCACTGTAGGGCTGCCCCTTGGGTAGCCCCACCAAACCCGCCACACTGCCGCATAACACCAACTGCGAGCCCTGCCCTTGCCCAGCCTGTGCACGCAGCAGCGGGAGTACCGCATGCACCACCCCCAGCAACCCCGTCAGGTTAACAGCAATGGTTTTAAGGGTATCGGCCCAGACTGCATCGGCCACCGCGGTGGGGGTGTAGGTTCCTGCGTAAACTTGAACAGAGGCCAACGGCGAGGGCAATTTTGAAGCCGCCAGGATTACGGCGTCCTGGTCGGTAATATCCAGCGCCAGAGCGTGGCAAAGTTTAGGGTAGGCAGCTGTCAGCGTCGCCAGGGCTAAGGTATCCCGCCCGCTGGCGTAAACAGTCTCGCCACGCTGCAACGCCGCCTCGGCAACCGCCCGGCCAATCCCGTGGGTCGCACCGATAATCCAATGGGCCTTAGGCATCAGGGATTAGCGCCGTGTTGGTGTTTTAACCGATGAGGCAGGCTGAATAAAAATAACAATCTCGCCAACCTTAAAGCCAAATTTACGCATATCGGTAATGTTAAGCAACGTGTTATCGGGCAACAGGTACATCCAGTCATCCAGCGCCAAGTTCACCACCGTGGGGCTGGCCTTATCGCCCATCGGAACAGCCAGTGTGTAGCGCCAGTTCAGCGCGTTGCCGCTGGCAACACCGGTGGCTTGGCCCACCACGTCGCCGGCAGTTCCAGCAAAGGTGGTATTGCCTTGGGCGTCGGGCGCGGTTGGCCACACTTGCCATGTACGGGTCTGTACTTCCCCGTCGTTCCAATAAAATACTTCAGCCAACGTCCCTATACCGGCCTTGTCAAACGTCCCGTTAATTGTGGCATGGAACCGACGGATGACCTGACCGCGCCAGTCTTTCACCAAGCCATGTGCGGTTGTTTGGCCCGCAAAAAAGGTGGCCAATTCTAGCTTGGGCCCTTCGGCCCGATAGGTTGTGACGGCAGGCTTCATGGTGCAGGCTCCTAAACTTAAGGTTAACAGTGCGATGAACCCCCACATGCGTCTCATCGGGCGGCCACCCGGCCACTGCCTAACAGCTGCTCTTTTAAGTCAGGGCGCAAGGTTGCAGCACTTAACCAGATGGCAAAAAAGTACCGGGCAAACTCAGGGTCTTGAAAACTCCCCAATACCTGCGTGCCATTTCGCACAAAGGTGGTGGAGCCATCAGCATTGCGCATGGCAGCCAAGCGCGTGCCTTGTTCAATCCCGGCGAACCAATCGGTCAGCTGCAACTGCCACTTGGCCTGTTTTGTCTGGTTGGTATTCCCAAGTCTGGTCATTTCTTCCGTGGTTTTGGCCGCAACCTGCGCACCATTCAAAGCGCGCAAGTAGGTCAGCTCCAGCACAAACGGCAGCTGGGGTGAGTAGAGTCCGGTCGGGGAATACAGCGCGGCGTCATACACATCCCAAATCAGCCAAGTCAGGCGGGTGCTGCCAACCTGCTGGGCGGTTTTCTCCTTGTAAAGCGCGAGGGTGCTGGCGGCCACCCAAGCAGGCGTTGCCAAGGCAAACATTAGCGCAAATAAGGTTAAGGGAAGCTTCACCTTATCATTTCAGCACCGCCGCCGTGGCGTTGTCAAACTTAATGGTAAGGTGTTTTCTTGTCGGTAAGGTTGCGCAAAGCTGGCCTTCTGGGCTAGGCATAGGGGGTGAACCCCCAAAGCGCCACCGTAACCCCTGCAGCTGCAGGCCAACGGCTCGATGTCTGGTTGCTGGCAATTCTGCTGCCGCTCGGCCAGGAGACCTCCCGCGCCGAGGTGCAACGCTGGATTAAGCAGGGTGTGGTCTTGCTTGGTCAGCAGCCCAGCCTTAACCCAGCCAAAAAGGTGCGTGGGGGGGAAGTGTACCACGTGCTGCCGCCGCCGCCCGCATCCTACGTGCTTCAGCCCGAAGCCATCGCGCTGGAGATTGTGTTTGAAGATGAAGTGCTGCTGGTGGTCAACAAGCCGGCAGGGCTTACCGTACACCCAGCGCCGGGGCATTTTACGGGCACTTTGGTACATGCCCTGCTGCACCATTGCGGCACGGGCCTGAGTACCGAAAACGGCACCGATCGCCCCGGCATCGTGCACCGCTTGGATAAGGATACCTCGGGCCTGCTGGTGGTCGCCAAAACGGCAGCGGCCCACCGCTTTCTGGCCAAGCAGTTTGCCGCCCACGGGCGCGATGGCCGCCTGCAGCGCCGCTATGTGGCGCTGGTAAGAGGGGCCCCAACACCTGCTGCTGGCACCATACGGGGCAATATTGGCCGCCACCCGACGCTGCGGATTCCTCGCGCCGTCGTAACAACCGGCGGCAAGGAGGCCATAACGCATTACCAAACCCTCGCCCGTTATGGCCCGGCCGAGGCCCCCCGCGCCAGCCTGCTGCAACTGCGGCTGGAAACGGGCCGTACCCACCAGATTCGCGTGCATTTGGCCAAACTGGGCAATCCGGTGCTGGGCGACCCCCTCTACCCCACCCCCCGTGGTAACCGGCACCCGCTGGCCGCCGAGGCAGGCCTGCTGCCCGTTCCAGCCACCCAGCAGCTCCACGCGGCCGTGTTAGGCTTCGAGCACCCCCTGACCCGCCAGAAACTGCATTTTGAAGCCCCCCTTCCAGCCACAATGCAAACCTTGATAGAATTGTTAAGTAACTGTTAGATATAGTGTGTTTAAGTGTCAGGACTCTTCCTTTTCGTGGCCATCATAGGCTTCTGTAACCAAAAAGGACTTTGCCATGACCGACCAAATGAGCCACTACCTCGCCACCATCGGCAAGTTTAGCAGCCTTACCGCGGAAGCCGAGCAGGAATTGGCCAAGCGGGTTCAGGCTGGAGATATTAAGGCTTTCAATACGTTAATGCAGAGCTACCTGAAACTGGTGGTGAAGGTTGCGACAGGCTTTAGGGGCTATGGTCTGCCGTTGGAAGAGCTGATTCAGGAAGGCAATATTGGCCTGATTCAAGCCATCCGCCGCTTCGAGCCCGCCCGTGGCCTGCGCCTTTCCACCTACGCGATGTTCTGGGTACGGGCCGGCATGCAGGAGTATATTCTCAACAACTGGAGCATGGTGAAAATCGGCACCAGCAGCATCCAGAAAAAGCTGTT
>JAIXXE010000080.1 GCA_027490875.1 Alphaproteobacteria bacterium | reverse complement strand
GGCTGGACCACCCCGCACTCCGTAAGAAGAGGATAGAGAGGGCGCTATGTCGTTAAATATTTCTTTAGCTAAAGAGGCTATTCATCAACCTAAAATCATGGTGATTGGCGTTGGCGGTGGTGGCGGTAACGCTGTGCAGAACATGATTCGCGCAGGCTTGACTGGTGCCACCTTTGCCGTTGCCAACACCGATTTACAAGCGCTGCAAGCGCACCCTGCCGAGGTCAAAATTCAGTTGGGCAAGGGGCTGACCGAGGGCCTTGGCGCAGGCGCCAACCCTGACGTAGGCGCTGGTGCTGCCGAAGAGAGCTATGCCGAAATTTGCGATGCCATTCGTGGCAGCCACATGGTGTTCATCACTGCCGGAATGGGCGGTGGTACGGGTACGGGTGCGGCGCCGGTGGTGGCACGGGCCGCCAAAGAGCAAGGTATCCTTACTGTTGCGGTTGTTACCAAACCGTTCGGCTTTGAAGGCGCACGCCGTGCTCGCCAAGGCGAGCAGGGGATTGGTGAACTGCATGCCATGGCCGACACTGTGATTGTGATTCCAAACCAGAACCTGTTCCGGATTGCGACTGAGCGCACGACCTTGCAAGATGCCTTTAAACTGGCCGATAACGTGCTGTACCAAGGGGTACGCGGCGTGACCGACCTGATGCTGGTGCCCGGCATCATTAACCTGGACTTTAACGATGTTAAAACCGTGATGAGCGAAATGGGCCAAGCCATGATGGGTACCGGCGAAGCCCAAGGCGACCGCCGCGCGATTCTGGCCGCTGAAATGGCAATTTCTTCACCGCTGCTGGATGGTATTTCCATGCAGGGCGCCAAAGGGGTGCTGATTAACATTACCGGCGGCGACGACCTGACGCTGTATGAAGTTGACGAAGCCGCCAACCGGATTCGGGAAGAAGTAGACCAAGACGCCAATATTATTTTTGGAACCGCCTACGACGCCAGCGTGACGGGCAGTATTCGGGTTTCGGTGGTGGCGACCGGTTTGGGCGACAGCGCCAAACGCAAACTGCCGCAAATGGTGGATTTGGGCAGCCTGCGCCACACCCGTGCCGACGGCGCGGCAGTGCGCGAAGACAAGGCCTCGGCCAGCGTGGCCGACTTTAACCGCGCTGCCGAAGCCAAGCGCGCGCGTGAGGATGACCAAGAGGACGAGTACGCCAACTTGGAAATCCCGGCCTTTTTACGGCGGCAGGCGAATTAAATCTAACTTTTTAAAGGTCCCTTGGGGACCTTTTATCTTTTTGTATCAGGGATTTTTATCATTTTCTTAATGCAAGAAGGTAAAGCCAAACCCAGAAGTGTTGACCACACACGTTGCCCGTCACTCCAGAAGCCAGTAGGGGCCAGCAAGGACGACTCGCTTGTCGTTTTTTGTCCCCCTGCGGCTATCTGGAGCCGTAGCAAAGCGAAGACCGACGCGCAGCGTAATAACAGAAGAAAAGAATTGTTGTTATTCCAGATACGGGTTGGGGGCCCGAACAATGAACCATTGTTCTCCCCAACCACGTTCTGGAATGACGGGTTAGGTTGTGGCAAGTAATGAACGTAGGGTTTCTTCTTCGTCACGGAGGCAATACCCCCCCAAAAAAAGCCCCCGCAGGGGCCTTATTTACCAAGTCGCCTAGTTTTCCGAAAAGCTTTTAATTGCTTTGGCGCGGGTTGGGTGCTTGAGCTTCTTCAATGCCTTGGCCTCAATTTGCCGAATCCGCTCACGCGTCACGTTAAACTGTTGGCCAACTTCTTCCAACGTATGGTCGGTGCTCATGCCAATCCCAAACCGCATCCGCAGCACGCGCTCTTCACGCGGTGTTAGGCCTGCCAGAATCTTGGTGACGTTGTCGCGCAGGCTGCTTTGGGTCGCGGCATCCAGCGGCATCACGGCGTTCTGGTCTTCGATAAAGTCGCCCAGTGTGCTGTCTTCCTCGTCGCCCACGGGGGTTTCAAGGCTCATCGGTTCCTTGGCGATTTTTTGAACTTTGCGGACCTTATCCACGGGCATTTGCAGCTTTTTGGCCAGCTCTTCGGGGGTTGGTTCGCGGCCCAACTCGTTCATCATCTGCCGCTGGGTGCGGTTCATTTTGTTAATGGTTTCAATCATGTGAACCGGAATCCGGATGGTACGGGCCTGGTCGGCAATGCTGCGGGTAATCGCTTGCCGAATCCACCAGGTGGCGTAGGTGGAAAACTTGTAGCCACGGCGGTATTCAAACTTATCCACTGCCTTCATCAGGCCAATGTTCCCTTCCTGAATGAGGTCGAGGAACTGCAAGCCACGATTCACGTACTTCTTGGCGATAGAAATCACCAGCCGCAGGTTGGCTTCCACCATTTCCTTTTTGGCCACCGCTGCCTCGCGTTCGCCCTTACGGGTGGTGGCGGCAACCTGCTTGAACTCGGCCATCGTGAGGCCATAGCCCTTGGTGCATTGCGCCAGCTCGGCCGACATTTTTACGAATTTTGGTTCGATCTCTTCCAGCTTTTTGGCGGCTTTTTTATCTTTTTTCGCCAAGCTGGCAATAACTCCGGCCGGATCATCTTCGTGGCCCACATAGGCTTCCAAATAGGCCATGCGGTTCGCGCCA
Source organism: Alphaproteobacteria bacterium (assembly GCA_027490875.1). GTDB lineage: Bacteria > Pseudomonadota > Alphaproteobacteria > UBA2136 > UBA6156 > JADCGN01. The sequence goes on along the minus strand of JAIXXE010000080.1, from coordinate 7,817 downwards.
GTCTTTTCGGTCGCGAGACGCATCAGCTCGCCTTCTTGCTTGGTGATGGTGCGCGACAGTTCGAACATCGGCTGCATCAGCTCGTCCACACGGTTGTTGGTGAGCGGGATTTCGCGCATGATGGGTTTCATTTGGTCAATCAGCTCGTCGCGCTGTTTGGTCAGTTTGGGGTCAATCTTTTTCCCCAGTCCGGCCATGCGCTTGCCTTCCAGCTTTTGCAGCTGCTCTACCATGGGGCTTAGCCGGCCAAACAGTTCAATCAGTTTGGGCATCAGCTGGGCTTCCATCGCCGCCAGGCTCATAATTTCATTTTCTTCGTCGTCGGCCTCGGTGGCGGGCACTTCGTTGCCGTCTTCGGTCACTTCCACCAGTTTATCCTCGGGCTTTTTGTCGGCACCCAAATCCACGCTGGCCACCACGCTGGGGGCGCCGTCGTCGATGATTTCTTCGCCTTCCTTGGCATTCAGCACGGCTTCGCTCTGGGCCATTTCCTGTTGGCTGGGGCCAAGCGCTGCAGCCAAATCTACCACATCGCGCAAAAACCGCTGATGCGCCTGTACCTGCCCGAACCACGAAAGTACTTTGGCGTAGCTGTAGACGCTGCTAAACAGCCCATCGTTCAGTTTCAGCTTACCGGCTTCAATCCGCTTGGCCAGATCGACTTCGCCTTCGCGGGTCAGCAGTTCAACGCGGCCCATTTCGCGCAGGTACATCCGCACAGGGTCGTCGGTACGGCCATAATCCTCGCCGGCGGCGGCGGTGGCAACTTTTACAACCGCGTTATTCCCAAAAAACCGTGGGTCGTTGGCCATAATCTCCAACTCGCCTTCCTCACTGCTTTTGGGGGTGAGGGGCGTTCCTACCACCACGGCCATATCAAGGCTATCGTCCTCGTCGTCAGTCACCAGCACGGTGTCATCGGCTACGGGCGGCGGCGGTGCGTCTTCGGCTGCCATTATTTCGCTGCTTAACAAATCCTCATCGGCAAACAGGCTGGCATCGGTGTTTGATTCTTTCGGCTTGGCTGTGGCAAGACGGGGCAAAGAGGGGGCCATGCAGCAAACTTTCCTTTGTTTTCAATGGTTATATGCCTGGGTGCCCAAGCCTGTCGCGTTCTCTGAACTGGGTTGTGGGGCGCGCACGCAGCTGTGTCAAGGGTCAGCCCTCAGTAAAATTCTGGACAAGTCCCAAACTCCCTTTTAAAAGGTGCGAACCAATTCACTCCGGCCCAGAGGAGGGACCCGTGATCTTTTACCGTTTCGTAACCAGTAATATGGTTGTCACGTTTTACAGATCGGCCGACCTTGGTCGTTACCATGTCGCGCTTGATTTAATCCACCGAAATAAGTCCAATATTATTGAACTTTCGGCCTTTAATCTTCCCGCTGGCGTGTGTCAGCGGCGCGTTCAATGGCGCTCGATGGCGCGGGATAGGGTACCTCTTGAGGTGCGTAACCACCCCGTCTTTCAACCAGGCGGAGACCTTGGGGCGCAGGGGGTTAAGGCCAAAAATGGTTCTTGGTCTTACTTCGTTCTGCCCCACGTGACGGTGGTACGCCGAACCCCTGCCATGCCAGTCGCGCGCTTGGCCAAAAGGCCAGCGACCCTTCAGCTTGGTGCCATTTCGTGGTTAATGCTGGCGCTGATGATGACGCCATTCCTTGGCTGAAATGTGGCTAAACAAGCCTATCAATCGACCCCCTGCCAGACCATCGGCGGGGGTTTTTTACTGATTTTTTGTAATATTTTCTGTAAAGCTGGCCCAGCTGTGAGGGTCGAGGAAGTTGGTGGCCTTCAGTTGCTGCTTGCGCCCTGCCAATTGCTGCTGCTGGGCTTGCCAACGGGCATGCTGTACCTGAAAAGCCTGCAGGGCATCGGTTTCCTGCGGCAAGGCCGTTACCCCGCTACTCAGCAGTACATCGGCCACCGTGGTGGCGTGGGGGCCTTCGGCCAACCATTGGGAAAAATCGGGCTCGGTACTCTGCCCCGCCACATGGGCCCTCACTAAAGCTTGCAACAGCTCGGCCAATGGCCCCGGTGTTAAGGGGAGCGTACCAAGGTCTTCCACCACCTGCGGCATAATGGCGGGCCAACGGCAGACCAACGCCAGCAACAGCCTTACTGCCGGTTCGCCCTGGATGGCGGGGCGGTAGTCCTCGGCGGCCTGTACCGTGGCAGGCAGCAGTGTGTCGGCCTTACGGCGCGGCCCGCCACGGGCGGCCTTGGCGCTTTGGTAAACCTTTTCTCTCAGGCTGGTGCGGTAGGCCTGTTTCACCACGGGGTGCTTTATCTCGGCCAGCAGCTCGGTCAGCTTGGCGTCGGCAGTGGCCTTGCCGTCGGCGGTTGCCAGATCCAGCCCGGCGGAAAGATGCTCCCACAACACTTGTTCAAGGCTGCGGGGGTTGGCCAGTACGCTGCGGAAGGCCCCAAGGCCATCCTTTTGCACCAGGCTGTCGGGGTCATCGCCTTCGGGCAGGAAGGCGAATTGCAGCGATTTCCCCGGTTCCAGCACGGGCAGAGCGCGCAGGGCCGTGCGGGTGGCGGCGCTGCGGCCGGCTTGGTCGCCATCCAGGCACACCAGCGGGCTTGGGTGCTGTTGCCATAGCAAGGCCAGTTGGTCGGTACCTACTGCAGTCCCCAGTGGGGCCACGGCGGTTTTAAAGCCTGCCTGCCACAGCGCGATGACATCCATATACCCTTCCACCAACACCGGCACCCCGGTTTTAAAATGGGGCCGCGCGCGATGCAGGTTGTAAAGCAACCCACCCTTGTTAAACCACGATGTTTCGGGGCTGTTGAGGTATTTGGGTTCGCCCTTGCCCAGTACCCGCCCGCCAAACCCGACAACCTCGCCTTTCAGGTTTTCAATCGGGAACATCAGGCGGCCCCGAAAGCGGTCGTAATCCCCTTTGCCCTGCTCGGAGGCCAGTGCCAGCCCCACCTCGCGCAGCACGTCGGGCTTAAAGCCTTCGGTTAACAGGGCCTCGCGGGTGGCGGTGTAGCTGTCGGGGCTGTAACCAAGGCCAAACTCGGCCACGGTGGCGGCCGAAAGCTGGCGTTTTTGTAAATACTCCTTGGCAGCGGTGCCAAGGTTGCGTTGGTAAAAAATGCTCGCGCGGGTCAGTACGTCCTTGCCCGATTCCCACATCGCTTGGCGGGCGGGGTTGGGTGCTTCGCGCTCGGGCAGCTTCAGGCCAGCCTGCTGGGCGAGGCGTTCCACCACCTCGCTAAAGGTGCCGCCTTGCGTTTCTTGCACAAAAGTAAGCACATCGCCGGTGGCGCCACAGCCAAAACAGTAGTAGCTGCCCTGTTCTTCCCGGATATGGAACGAGGGCGTCTTTTCGCCATGAAAAGGGCAACAGGCCCACCAGAACTTGCCCTTTTTCTGTACCTTCGGCACCACCCGCCGCACTTCTTCCAGCAGCGGCACACGCGCTTTAATTTGCTCGAGCAGGGCAGGTGGGTACTTCACCCTTGCGTTGTAGCACAGGTGCCTTAACGGACGAAACCCCCAGCCTAAGCCGGGGGTTTCAACATGTCGAACGTGAAGAGTGGGTCGGCCAGCCGTGCCAAGGCTACCTCGACATGTTTGGCCATGAAACTCAGCCGCATCATTGCCAGCAGGGGGTAGGTTTCATTTCCTATCAATGGCGTGATGTTACCCAACACCAGCGCCACATCGAGCAGCACCAAGGCCTCTTCAATATCCAGCACGGCCTGCCTGATGAGATTGAGGTCAGCTAGAGTCATGATAGTCCCAGTCGTCGGATAGAGCTGCGGCTGGAGGGCCAGTAGAGAGGTTTCAACGTCCTCAAGCCGTTGGTCGCAGACAGCATACTGGGCGAACAGCTCTGGCCGAACCCCGCCTTTGGCCAGCATTTGCCTGGTATCAGGTAACAGCCAACAAAGCCCGGCCAGCATTTCCCGTAAGAGTTCTTCATTGATAAGAGAAGAGAATTTGATTACAGATTTCCATTCCATGACACCCTCCTTGGGAGAAACAGGGAGAAACGGGAAAATTTTTCGTTTCTATACAATCACAGCCCGCTGTTCTGTCAAGTTCTTGCCAGAAGAATTTATTTTTGTTAAACTTTGGTTAAGCCCAAACGAGGGCCGTATTTTTTTGGAGGGGAGCAGAAACCAGATGGAACGCGTACCAATGACCACCTACGGTCATGCCCGCTTGAGCGCGGAACTTAAGGATTTGTTGCATCGGCAGCGGCCTGCCATTATTGCTGCCATTGAAGAGGCCCGCAGCCACGGCGACCTGAGCGAAAACGCCGAATACCATGCCGCCAAGGAACAGCAAGCCTTTAACGAAGGCCGCATTGCCGTGCTGGAAAGCGCCCTTTCGCGCGCCGACCTGATTGACCCACTTAAGTTAAAGGGCACCAAGGCCGTGCTGGGCGCGACCCTCACGCTGGTGGATGTCGACACCGACCACCAGGTAACCTATGCCTTGGTTGGCCCCGATGAGGCGAATCTGGACGCTGGTCGGCTTTCCACCACCAGCCCGTTGGGCCGGGCCTTATTAGGCAAGCAACCGGGCGATGAAGCGGTGGTGCTTGCCCCCAGCGGCAAGCGCACCTACGAGGTGTTGACCGTCGCGTTCAAGCCGATTGGCTAAAAGGTCTCGGCCGCTTCTGGCGGCAGGCGGTAGCTGGCGTGTTCGCCGGGTGCGGGCAGGCGGCTTTGGTAGGCGGCCTTAACGCTGGCCGGCATGGCTTTTTTCTGGACGAGCCCGTTGGGGGCTTCCAGCCAGGTCTTTAAAAATTCTTCCAGCGCGTCAGCACCTTCCGGCGCTGGGGCAAAGGTGTAGCACCACGCATTTTCGGCCCGTACCGCCCAGGCAATTGGCGTGGTGCAATGGCCCAAGCACCTTACCAGCTGCACCCGTACCCCAAGCGGTGCGGCCAAGGCTTCCCAAGCAGTGGCCAGCTGGAGGGCGGCAGGGTTGGCGAACTTAAGGCCATCCTCGTCGCGCTGGGTGCTGCCGCATTGCAGGCATACCTGCAATACAGGGTTGTTAAGTTGGGTTTTGGGCGGGGTGCTCATGGCAGTAACTTTAGCGCATGGGGCAGCCATTGCCTAGCGCCAGAGCGGGGCAGTAGAGCGGGGTGGTAGGGCGGGGCGGTCAACAAACAGGAAAGGCCTTGGCTACCCCCTTGACGCCCCCGCCGATTGTGCGTAGAAGCACCCCTAGCAGTCTCCCTTTAGGGTGCTGTTGCGGCCTGTTACTCGGTAATATCCGCCACCCTCGCGCCCAGCTTCAGGGGCCGAACCAAAGCCTTAAAAGTAAATGTAAACAGGTTTATAGGGGGTTATCTTTCCATGGCACATCACGTTGCAGGAACTCTGAGTTTCACCGAGCGCAAACGCATCCGACGCAACTTTGGCCGCCTTACTTCGGTGGCAACAATCCCTAACCTGCTTGAATTGCAGCAATCCAGCTACGACCTGTTCTTGGCCGAAAAGCGCGCCAGCAAGAACACCTTCTATACCCTCGATGGCGCCTTCAACAGCATCTTCCCGATGAAGGATAACGCCGGAATTGCCGAGCTGGACTACCTTGGCTACCGCCTGGAAGATCCTAAATTTGATATTGATGAATGCCGCACCCGCGACCTGACCTTCGCCGCGCCCTGCCGCGTCACCCTGCGTCTGACGGTGTGGGACGTTGACCACGCCACCGGCGCCCGCAATATTAAAGATATAAAAGAGCAAGAAGTTTACCTGGCCGATGTGCCCCTGATGACGCCCAACGGCACCTTTGTGGTCAACGGTACCGAGCGTGTGGTGGTAAGCCAAATGCAGCGCAGCCCGGGCGTGTTTTTCAGCCACGACGACGGCACCACCCACAGCAGCGGCAAACTGTTGTTTACGGGTCGGATTATCCCTGTGCGCGGCAGCTGGCTGGATTTTGAATTCGACCACAAGGATAACATGTACGTGCGGATTGACCGCAAGCGCAAAATCCCAGCCTCGGTGCTGCTGCGCGCGTTGGGCTTAAGCACCCAAGAGATTATCGATACCTACTACGACAGCGTGAGCGTACGGGTCACCGCCGGTAAAGCCAAACCCAAGGTCGAAGCCGAAGAGGCCGCGCCAGCCAAGGCCACCGCCAAAAAGGCCGCCACCAAGAGCGCCAAGGCCGCCACCAAGGCCAAAACTGCTGTGGCCCTGATTGAAGGCGAAGAGGCCGAGACCGACGACGCCGACGCCACGCCTACCAAAAAGAAGGTGGTGAAGGCCAAGAAGATTATTGAAACCTACGACCTGAATGCCACCTACGCGCTTGGGTTTGAACCGCTCTTTTACGAAGGGGTGAAGCTGGTTGAAGACCTGCTGGATGCCGACAGCAAAAAGGTGGTATTTGAAGCGGGTAAAAAACCAACCCGTCGCCAGATTAAAAAAGCCCAAGAGGATGGCGTGAAATGGGTGGCCCAAAGCCCCGCCGAACTGCATGGCCGCTTCCTGGCCCACGATTTGGTTGATGCCGACAGTGGTGAAGTGCTGTTTGAAGCGGGCACTGAAGTAACCGATGCCGTGCTCGCCAGTGTTGAAAAGCTGGGGCTGAAGAGCTTTAAGGTGTTGAAAATTGACCACCTGACCGTTGGGGCTTACATTCGGAATACCCTCAATATCGATAAAACCAAGAGCCCCGAAGAGGCCTTGGTGGAAATCTATAAGGTGATGCGCCCAGGGGAGCCCCCGACCGTTGAAACCAGCACCAAGCTGTTCAATGGCCTGTTTATGGATAGCGACAAATTCGACCTTTCGGCCGTTGGCCGCATGAAGTTGAACGCGCGCTTTGGCCTTAAAACCAGTGATGATATCCGGATTCTGCAAAAACAAGATATTGTGGAAACACTGCGGGCACTGACCAAAATCCGTGATGGTCATGAACCGGTTGATGATATTGACCATTTGGGAAACCGCCGGGTACGTTTGGTCGGCGAGCTGATGGAAAATCAGGTGCGTGTTGGGCTGCTGCGGATGGAGCGGGCCGTGAAGGAACGCATGGGCAGCACCGAAATTGGCCAGATGGTGCCTAACGACCTGATTAACAGCCGCCCGCTTGCGGCAGCCCTGCGCGAGTTTTTCGCCGGCAGCCAGCTTTCTCAGTTTATGGACCAAACCAACCCCTTGAGCGAAGTGACGCACAAGCGTCGTCTTTCCGCCTTGGGGCCGGGTGGGTTAACCCGTGAACGCGCAGGGTTTGAAGTGCGGGACGTGCACGCGACGCACTACGGCCGTATCTGCCCGGTTGAAACGCCAGAAGGGCCGAATATTGGTCTTATCAACAGCTTGGCCAGCTATGCCCGGATCAACAAGTACGGCTTCATCGAAACCCCTTACCGCATGGTGAAGGATGGTAAACTCTCCGATGACGTTCGCTACATGAGCGCGCTGGAAGAAGGTCGCGAAGTGGTGGCGCAGGCTAACAGCCAAGTGGATGCCAAAGGCAACCTGACGGAAGACTTTGTAACCTGCCGCAAGGCCGGTGAAACTCTGCTGATGCCGCGTGCCGATGTAACCTGCATGGACGTTTCGCCCAAGCAGGTGGTGAGCGTGGCCGCTGCCTTGATTCCGTTCCTTGAACACGATGACGCCAACCGGGCGTTGATGGGCTCGAACATGCAGCGTCAGGCCGTGCCGTTGGTACGGACCGATGCCCCGCTGGTCGGAACCGGGATGGAAGCCACTGTGGCGCGCGACAGTGGGGTGGTGACAACCGCCCGTCGTGCGGGTGTGGTGGAAAGCGTGGATGCCAGCCGGATTGTGGTGCGGGCGACCGAAAGCATTGAAGTTGGCAG
>JAIXXE010000034.1 GCA_027490875.1 Alphaproteobacteria bacterium | reverse complement strand
CTCAACCGCATGGGTGTAGGCCTTATCCACTTCGGCGGCCGGAACGGTAACGCTTAGGGTACGGCTGAGGCCTTCGCCCACTTCCAACGACGCTTTGTACTGTAGTTGTGACATAAAGGTAATTCCCCAAGCTGTTAAAAAATTGCAAAAAGTGGGGCGAGCGACGGGGCTTGAACCCGCGACATCGGGCTCCACAAGCCCGCGCTCTACCAGCTGAGCTACGCCCGCCACATAGTTGCAAAAAGGGCTTTGCCCCATCTTGCATCGTTTGGCAAGGGGTTGTAGTGACAACCTGAGACGAAGTGAAGGACCCGACACTCCGTTAAGATAACATAAGCGGCTGTGGCGGAATTGGTAGACGCGCTGGATTTAGGTTCCAGTACAGCAATGTGTGGAGGTTCGAGTCCTCTCAGCCGCACCATTTCACCGAAGGTGAATTCACCTAAAGGTGCTGAAGGGGGCATGAATTTAAACTTTTCAATAAAAGCAAGTTTATGGAACTCAAAATCAAGCTCCTCCGCCAAGTCCCCCTGCCCGCCTATGGCCGTGACGGCGACGCAGCGCTGGATCTACGCGCGGGTATTGAAGCCCCCCTCACCCTGCAGCCGGGCGAACGGGCCGCCATCCCCAGCGGCGTGGCGCTCGCTATCCCAGCGGGCTACGTCGGGCTGATTTTTCCACGCGGTGGCTTGGGGAAGCAAGGGCTGCATTTGGCTAACCTAACGGGTGTTGTCGACAGCAACTACCGCGGCGAAATTGAACTGAATGTAATCAACAACGGCCCCACCCCCATCACCATCAACCCGCTCGACCGCATTATGCAAATGGCCATCATGCCTGTTGGCACCTGCGTGCCAACGCTGGTTGAAGAACTTGACGCCACCAATCGGGGCGAAGGGCGGTATGGGTCTTCGGGGGTTGCTTAAGGCTAAGCGGCAAACCGCAGCCATTGGGCAACGCGGCTGTCGGGAATCCACACGCGGCTGAATGATGCCAGCCAAGGCCGATTTTGTCATATTGGCTAATTCAACTCAACCTACCCCTTGCTGCTAAAATAGATTTGTTGTAAGGACTTATATTGATTGATTACCTTGCCGTTTTTGGCGCACCCTGGGAGGGAAACTATGTCGATAATTTCTCAACTTTCCGACCAACAGGAACAAATTCTTATTGAAGTTTTCGTTGGCTACTGGAAGAACCCTGAACGACCTGAACCCGTTATTGTTTCTCGGGGAAGATTATGTGAGCGTATTTGGTCTCATAATCAGGAGAATTATTCCAATGTACATCAGGGGCTTGCTTCCATAGTGAATGCACTGAATAACCAAGAAATTTGCCATCTTGTCGCGAATAGTATCAATAAAAAGCGGGGGCATTTTTGTTGGGAGGCTACAGTTCATCCTGTCAGAAATTCGACGGGTGCTTGGCAAATAATAACCAAGTTCAAGCCGCCACCCAAACAACTTGAATTTCAGTATGCGTAACCAAAGGCCGCCTCCGGGCGGCCTTTACCACATTCCCGCCCGAACTTGCTTCGCAAGCGCGGGCTCCATCAAGCCAGTTTAAAAGCCTGCAGGGGGCCATGCCCCCTGCACCCCCCTTTCAGTAAGCTAACCTTCGGTTAGCCTGCAAACTTCAACCACCGTGCGGCATTACCCAGCCATTGGGCAATGCGGCTGTCGGGCAGCCGAACGCGGCTGGCCTGCGCGGCTTGGCGGGCACCGTAAATCACCAGCCCAACCCCTGTTGCAAACTGGGGCGTGCCGCTTAAATCGGTAAGGCCCTGTACCCCCATCGGGCGGGCCAAGCGCACGCTCTTATCCAGCACCACTTCACTTAAGTTACGCATACCGTGCAGCAGGCTCCCCCCACCCGTCAGCACCACGCGGCGGCCAATGGCGGCTTCAAACCCGCTGGCTTCAATCTTCGCGCGCACCAGCTCCAGCATTTCCTCGGCGCGGGGCTGAATAATCCCCGCGAGTGCCGATTTTGTCATATGCACGGGCTCGTGCTTTGAACTTGGCAAGGCGTTATCATCCCCCACCATGGGCACTTCAAAGCTGTCATCGTGGGAAATACTGCCGGCCATGGCGTAGCCGTGCAGCACCTTAATGCGCTCGGCGGCGGTGAGCGGCGTGGAAAGCCCTCGGGCAATATCGGCGGTAATATGTTGCCCCCCCAGCGGCACCACGGCGGTGTAAACCAAGGCCCCTTCGGCGTACATGGCGACGTCGCAGGTGCCGCCGCCAATATCAATCATGGCCACGCCAAGCTCGCGTTCGTCGGGCACCACGGTGGCCAACGCACTGGCGATGGGCTGCACCACCACATCCAGCACTTCTAGGTTCGCGCGCTCCACGCAGCGCACCACGTTGCGGATGGCACTGGTGGCGGCGGTAATGATATGCACATCGGCTTCCAAACGGCTGCCCGTCATGCCGCGCGGGTCGCGAATATCATTCTGGTTATCCAGTTGGTATTTGGTGGCTTGGGCGTGCACGATCTGGCGGTCGGAATCAATCTGGCGGGCACGGGCCACATCAATCACCTTAAAAATGTCGGAATCGCTGATATCCTGTTGATTCAAAACAACCAAACCATCCGTTAACTGCGATTTAAGATGCAAGCCGCCCAAACTCACAATCACGCCGGTTAGTTCCACCCCTGCCATATCCTCGGCGGCATGAACGGCCTCCCGAATCGCCTGCTCGGTGCGGTCCATGTCCACAATCATGCCGCGCTTGAGACCGGTGGAAAGGTGCTGGCCGTAGCCTAAAATCTGGGGATTATAGAACTCATCCAATTCCGCGATAAAACAGGCCACCTTGCTGCTGCCAATATCTAAGCCCGCGATGATACGGTTGCGGCCCTTGGAAACCATTGCAGCAGGACCCTTTCTTTAACACATTGATAACAAATAATTGCCGGAGAGGCCGTGGCGCCTTCTCATGTGCCTTAATCCTAGGCATAGGTTGCGGCTTCAGGCTACCCCTGCCAGGCAGTTTTTTAGGCTTGTACGCAGGGTTAGCACACCCCTTGTGGCAGCTTTGCCGCCCTGCTTGGCGTAACTGCCAACGGGGCAGCCATAAAATCGGCTGCCGAGCCTTGCACGGCGGCATAGGCGCTCCCATACTAAACTTATGAACATCCGCCGCAATGGCGCTTCTTACCTTACCTGCAGCCAATGGCTGTGGTTGGCGTTTGGGTTGGTGTTGATGGCCGGCATGCTGTTGGTTGTGCCCGACCTTTGGGCCCAGGAAGTGCCGGGGGCAGCCGGAGCGGTGAACCCCTACAGCTTCCCGTATATGGACCCTTCCACCCCCCGCGCCAAAATGCTGGCCAATGCCTTTGGCATGCAGATGCAACTGTTCATGGCGGGCACCACCACCATCCCGATCCTAACCATGTTGGGCATTGTGGCGGCGCTGATTGGCGCAGTCTCGTTGGTGTTTACCCGTACCTTTAGCCCTTCCATCGTCGCCTCATGGCTGCTGGTGGTCATTATTGTGGTGTTTGTCCCGCTCAATAGCCAGCTGCTGTTTAGCCCGATTAAGGTCGAGCCGGTTCGCAACTTCTTTACCGCAGGGTCAGGGGTACCCATCGAGCTGCAAAACGCTGCCAACAAGGCCATCGTGCATAATGGTGCGCTCTGTGGTGGGGGCGGCAATGCTGGCTTTGAAGCTTGGCGGGGTTGCGGCTTTACCCCGCAGCTGGTGGCGATGCACATAACCTCGGTGCTGCAGCAAATTGTTTCCGATATGTTTCGCAGCACTGGCTGGGTTGGGCTGGTCCAGCGCTACCAGGCCGAGCGTTATCTAAGTACTCGCCCCGAATTTAAAATGTCGGAGGCATGGCTACGCAACAATCAAGATTTCGTTGATCGTTGCTCGGGGCAGGTCTCGTTTGGCCAGATGATCACGGGCATCAGGTCAAACGGTGGTGGGAACGCTGGCCAAGATGGCGGCGGGGCCAGTGGCGACGGGGCCCCCCATACCTTCACCGAGCTATGGAAACGTTGGGGGCAAATCTACGCCAACAATACCGACCACAACGCCAAACCCTTCATTGCGCTTCTGCCAGCAAAAGCGGAAGAAGCAGCACCTTACTGGGGCGAATATAGCCGCAGCAACCAAACCTATGTTGCTTACGAAAACGCATTAACCCGCCTGTTTCAGGAATTAAACCCTAGCAACAACCGCGGCAAAACAGTCAGCTTTGAGCCAACAAGTCCAAACCAAGTTTCGGTTGAACGTGCCCTGATTGACATTAGAAACTCTGGCTTTTTTAATGTCAGACCAGGTATTACCAATGCAGTATCAAACAACTATCGTATCAACGACGAGATTTCTGTCAATCCTGGTTTTTTTATGATGCCTTACGTTTGGCATGATGAAATCAAAAACGAACAAATGGAGTCGCGTATCTGTTATCTTGATGATCGACTTGTCTCCTCAGGCCTTGGGGACACAGCTTTGGATGCTTTATGGCAAGGACTCTCAAGCGTTACTGGTGGGGCGACTACTAACGCTAAAACCCGTTTTAATTGTCTTGACCCTAGTGGAGGGGGTGTTGGGACTGTAATTCAACAGAACTTTATTGGTACAGGCATCCAATATATTGGAAATGCCGCAGGAGGCTTGGCAGGTGCCACAGGGAGACTCTCTCAAAATGAGAAAGCCAATACGAATCTGGTTTGGTCTACGCCCGCAAACCAATGGGAAACCTATAAGTTCATCGAGAACCAGCGTAATCGCGCCCAACGTGGTGCGATTCAACTTCCTGGGCCATGGGAGCTCTTTCTAAAAGCCTATCCAGCGCTTGAAACCATGCCGGTTATCTATGGTGACGCTGTCTATGCTGAACAAAACAGACAGTGGCAGACCGAGGCAAAAGCTGGTTTTAAAATGAATAAGTTTAAGCCATTCACCAACTACAGCTGCTCTCGTCAAGCCAAGGATTTGCTCGATGAAGCTTTGCGAAAATTAAAGCCGGTATCTGAAGGTGGGGTTCAGCCCGACGATTACCTGTCGACCTATGCACGTATTCTTAACGGGTCAGAAACAAACTATATGCCAATGAACGTCACCACGCTGCTGAATGGTACGGGTATTGACGAGTCTTCCTTAAGACGCAACTTTCCCAAACGTTTCGAATTAATCGAGGCACTCGCCAACGATACCCATAACACTCTGCACACATCAGGGGCAGTCGCAGGAAACCCTCAAGTCCGTCAGATGGTTCTCATCGATCGCTATATCAAAATACTGCAGAATGTCACAGCTGCGGAATATCAAAATCTCAACAACACTGCCGCCAGCAATGCTGCCACCGACGGCCGCACCATGAACATGAATTTGGTCGGCAGCCAAACCCTCACCAACGTTGGTGGCTCGGCCGCAGTGTTTGTGGGGGGTTGGGCAATATGGGCCTATTCGTTTATCATCGGTGCGGTTGCCTTTGCCACCATCGAGTTCCTGAACGTGCTCATCGATCTGGCACTGTTTGCCATGGTGGTCATCACGCCCCTGTTTCTGCTCTTTGGTGTGCTGCAGCCTAAAAAAGCGTTGGGGTATCTCATCATAAGCGTCATGGTGGTATTTGTCTTAAAGTTCGTGCCCATTAGCCTCATTATTCTTAATAGCGTTGCTGGGATGGTGTACGAGCTCATTCCAAGCTCTATCGGCAGCAATGCCAGCCTGACGCAATCCATCATGATTATTGGCCTGGCGTCGCTCTATATGGGGCTGGTGGGCTTTACGCTGTACCTGCTGTTCAAGTCGGGCGATGCCGCCTCGGCTATTGGCAGCTTGGCCAGCCTCGATAACGCCGCTCAGCAAATGGCCAACAGCGGGATCAAGCTGGCCACGTCCTTGCTCGCCATCCCTGCCCTTGCGGCCAGCATGGGGGCCATCTTTGCCATGGCTGGCAAGTTCTTCAAGGGCAAAGGTGGTAAACCCGGCGATACAGCAGCGGAAACCCCAGCGGGCGACGGTGGCGGTGGCAGTGGCGGTGGAAAACCTGGAGACACAAACACTCCTCAACGTCAAGCAGCGGTTGATACTAACCCAATATCCGACCCGTTCAGTGAACTCAGTGCAGATAATGCTAACTTTGCAATGGGAAAAACTGGCGAAGATGAACAGTTTATTCGTGCTCAACTTAAAGATAACCCAGATGGCTATTACGAAAATACTTTTGATAAGGATGGTAAAGAACATACAGCCAGATTCTCGTTAAATAATGGTGAATTGGTTGCAAAAATCAGCCCGCCATTGGAAACTACGGCAAAAGATGTATCGGGGAAATCAGCAACGAATGAGGGAGCGCCTGCAGATACTCCAGACGCCAATCAGACTGAAACCCTAGCCGATGATCTTAATGCCAGCAAAGCTCCTGCATCCGACCCTGCTGCCACGCAGGCCAACACACCTCAGGCCAAAGCTCCAGCCGCCGGAGCCGCACAGAAACCCGCGCAAGCCCCTGCCCAAAAGGCCGCCGCCACTACCACAGCGCCAGAGCCTAAAAAGATTAAGACCGATCCTCCTCCACTGACGGCGGATGAAAAGACGGAGTTAGCCAAAATCCGCACACCGGAAGATGTGCAACGCTGGGTAGAATCACGCTTGGCAGCAGACCCACTCAAGGCTGAGAACTATAACCGTTTGAATGCCAAAAAACGAGAAGACCTGTTAGCCGAAAAGAACGCTTACCTCGATTCTTTGAAACTGGGCGATAACGCGCCAAATGCTGAACAACAGGCTAAACTGGATAAGTATGACAAAGATATCGCGTCCATTATGGATTACGACACCACAGCCATCCGCATGGGCAACCAGCAGATGGCCATGCAAGCGCTATCCAATAACCTGCAGCTGGATAAAATCCGTGGCGGAGCCGATATCGAGCCGGGGTTCTTCAAGGTTGCCCTCAGCGGCGCCCTCGGTGGTTTCAAGGCAGTGGGTGGTGGGTTTGGCAGTATCCCGATTATTGGCGACGTCCTCCGTGGCTCGCTGAACGAATTTTACGAAGCCCCTGAGCGCGCCAAGGCCTGGCAGGCAGCGGGGGGCTTCATGAAGCATTGGAAGGCCAGCGGCGATGCCACGCGGATGAAGTTTTACCAGCAGGAAATTGCCCCGCTGGCGGCCGGCTTCCAGTACCAGCAGATGAACGAGGTCGGCGCCTTCCAGAGCATGGCCACCAGCGCCCGCTTTCAGGCCGCCCAGAATGTGGCCAAGATGCGCAGCGAGTTTGAGGCAATCATCGCCGATCAAATCGGTACCAAGGGCCTGAACATTGCTACCAATACCGACCTTACCGGCAAGGTAACAGGCGTGAACTTTGACGTAAACAAACTCCAGTTCAGCGCCACCGACCTTGCAGGCCTGGGGCGCCAGAGTGCCGTGCAGAACGTTGGCAGTGTGTTCAGTGAAGTGGCCCAGCAGCAGGGCGCGAGCTGGAAGGTCAAGATGTTCGACCCCAACGAAACAGACCCAAGCAAGGCCATGAAGGATGTTGACATCAAGCCTTCGGTGTTTGCGATGTCGACCATTTACCGCGATATCGCCGTCAAGCAAAGCGGCAAGCAGTTCGATGCTGCGATGGTCGATTGGTATGGCATCAAGGAAAAGCACTACGAACGCGATAAGGAAGTTTGGACCGAAACCCGCAACATGGCCTACAGCAAGGAAGCCGCCGCCAAGTTCATGGCCGAGGATATCAGCACCGACTACTTAGCCGCTGGCCACCTTAAAATGGTGCAGGGTAAACAACAGTTCGCGGGCTATACGGGGCAGTATCAACAGTTCTTACGGTTGCGCAATGAAGAGAACGGGATGATTTTTAGCTACGCCGCTGCAAATGATAATGCAATAAGACAAGGCCTTGAAAAAGGACTTAAAGATGGCAAGCTTTCAGGCTTTACGATGAGTGACCTGCCCATTAGTTTTACGCCAGACTCTCTCAAGACGATGAAGGCCAGCCTTTACACGGCCGTAACCAAGGTGGCCACAGAGGGCCTTGGTGGTAAGCAATTCTTACCGCTTTCAGCGATTTTTGAAGAAGCTGAAGTAACCGGCCGCAATTCGATACTGGAAAAAAGCTTACGCGCAGCATCGAGTATTTCTTCAGAAAATGAACGTTTAGCCGTCATGGTCGCTAAGGGCAATAAATCCTCGGCCGAGGGCGCCCTTGACCTTGCAAAAATAGTAACCAATGCAATTTCAATCCGGGATAGCAAGTCTGGTATTTCCATCAAGACCGAATCGGCACTGGAAGAACTTTCTTACTTTGTGCAGGGCGCCGTAGGCAGTACCACCGATGGTAATCGTATCATGCAACGTATGATAGGATTAATAAAGGACGATAAAAAAAGTGGCGCTCTCACTAAAGATGATGAGCGCGCCCTGTTTGAAGTAGTACAGGAGAACAAAAATGGCGTTCTCAATATTAGTATGAAGGCAAGTGATGTACTACAAGGATACCTTAAAAAAGCCGCCGATGCAGTTGGCGGGCAGTCAGCTAAAAAAATGGAAAGTAAGTTAAAAGAAATTAATGAGGGCGATAGAAAAGGTGAATATAAAGGGGCCAGCCTAGCCTATGAAGGTGCTGAAAAAGGCGTTTACAATGATAATTCACGCGACATTGGTAAATATACTAACTTGTCAGCTGAGCAAGCCATAGCCCTTACGCGGAAGGAATTTGAAAAAGCAAATCCGAAGCCTTTAGATGCGAAGCAACAACAGGCAAAGGACAAACGTGACGCAGAATTTAGAGCCTATGTTAATGACAACGATGAATTACCAGAAGATATAAAGAAAAAAATCAAGGCTTAATAGACCTTAACCCATGCCCATCATAACAAGAAAAAGTCATTACAACCTGCACCGTGGCGAGTGGCCGCGGGCGGCGTTGCCGGGGCTATGGTTTAACCTTAACCCCTTCCGCGATACACGTGGCCTTGAAGGGCTTTCCAGCAGCCTGCGCAGCGATGGTCAGGGCATTCTGCATGGCCACAACACCGCCGCCGACAGCGGCTACTGGGCAGGCTGCTTTTTCAACCACGAGGTACCGCTTTCGCCCCTGTTTGCGCGCGATTTGGCGGGGCGCAGCATTTACCTAGGCTACGGGCCAGAAGTAAAGGATAACGACCAGTGGTCGACCTACCGCCCCACCCTGAACGAGGATGGCAGCGTCCCCCCCGAACAGTTCAACCCCTTCATCCCGCTCATCACCTTTCCGCGCCATTGCCGCGATGTGGCCGAGATGGAAGGCTCCGAGCTGCTGGAAGAGGTGCTGTTCTGTCACTTTCGGCCGCTGGAAACGGCCATCAGTAACTACATCGTGCCCAGCGGTGCGGGCGATGAGGACGAACCGATTGCCCCCGTGTACAACGGCCCCAACCTCTACCCCTACAAGCTGCGGCTGGATACCTTCTATACCGACGGCTACCGCCTGCCCCAAACCCAGATGCTCTTTGCCCGCGGCCCCGCCCAAGGCATCAACCCCGCCGAAGCAGAAAAGCTTGGCAAGCGCTTGCTGGAGAGCTGGCACAGCCGCGAGACAGGCACCGATTACGAAGCCTGGTTCACCGAGAAAAACGAGGGCGATTTTGAAGAGTTTTTTCTCAAAGGCTGTACGCTCATCCCAACCTTTGAAGCGCACAATGGCTATGCGGTGGTCGGGCGCGATTTTAACTTGCAGGATTACTGGCCCGGCCGCGCGGTGCTTGGCCTGCACGAGGTGGTGGAAGCCAAGCCCGACCAAGCCCCCGCCGGCACCATTTTGCAGGTCATCATGCCCGGCTATATTACGGCACGGCAGGTGGTGAAGGCGCAGGTGGTGGTGAGCGACGGCAGCGGCTATGTGTCGGGCAACGCGAGCGACCCCCTCCCCAAAGTGCCAAACCTAAACCTGCCACACAGCCGCACCGCCGCCAACTGGCGCGGCTGCCACCTGCCCACGCACCCCCAACACTTCGAGCAACCCGCCCTGTGGGGCTGGGACCCCGAAACCGGCCGCTTCCTGCAGCTTACTGGCCCACTTTGGGCCCCGCTGTATTACTTCTATGCCTGTACCGATACCCTGATTGATGCCTACGACTTCCCCCCCACAGAAGCATGGGATGAAGACGCGCCGGACCTCATCCCCGTCCCAACCGAGCTGAAAGGCCGCTTTTGGCCAATCGTGCCGATGCAGGGGTTCGATACCTTTAATCTCGACGCCTTTACCCTGCGTCGCGAGCAAGGCAGCAAACTACGCAGTATGGTGGTAAGGCAACCCACCGAAACCGCCACCGCCGGACCCGCCTACCACCCCCTGCCGATGGAATTTGACTTTGAGTGCGAGCCTTTCTGGAGCCCTGAACTGCACCCGCTCAATCGCCAGCATGGGTATATTCCGGAAGATTTAACCGATCGCATCGTGGCGATTATTTCTCCTAAAGTTGACTTGACCGAGTATCTGGATTCCATCGCCGGTGTTGGGTTCTTTCGGGGTAGCTGGCTGAAAGACCCAGCCCGCATGGGCAAGGCCGACCCCGACGCCCTGACTACCTACCCGCATTTGCTGCGCTATCTGGGTTCGGATATCGGGCCCAAGGAAGTGATGCAGGTGGCGGCAACCCCTATTTTGGTTGACCTTGGCGAAACCCTGAACAAGCCCGCGCTACAATGGTGGGTTGATGACGAGGGCGAGGAGCTTGATACCCCCGAGGCGCTCGACCAGCTGGACAGTGGCCTCCATGATATGCTGTGGGATAGCCGCGAAAAGGGCCTTGAGTTGGTGCGGTTTCGGCATATGCTCTACCAGACCAACCTGCCGCTTTACATTTTAAGCTACTGGTTTGGCAGCTCACCCGAGATTATGCAGAACCTGATGGACGACTGGATTCGCAATACCGACCCAGAAAGTGCCGAGGCCGCCCTACAAACTCAAGCCGCCAGCAACGCTGCAGCGCCCGAGGCCGAAGATCTGACCGATGCAGAAATAGCCCAGCTGCGGGCGATGGAAGCCATGGCCTCGGCGCGCGACCTCAACCGCCTCACGGCCGAACCTGCGGCGGGCCTGCCGGAAGAGGCTGCATCGGCAGGAGTACTGAAAACGATGTAACAGGTTAAGGCGTTTTGACCAAAACCCTTACGTAATCGTTGCCCCAAGCTTGTTGAGGGCACGGCGCTTGTCGATGTAATCGGGCACAAACTTGCCCACCAAGACCCAAAACCGTGGCCCGTGGTTCATGTGCTTACGGTGGCAGAGCTCATGAATAATCACATAATCGCGCAACTCTTGAGGGACTTGCAGCAGCCGCCAGCTCAGGGCGATGGCGCCTGTGCTGCTGCAGCTGCCCCAGACGCTCTTGCCGCTGGTAATACGCAGGCTGGCTACACTCACCCCTACCACCTTGGCAAAATGGGCCAAACGGGTTGGGTAAAGCCGCTTGGCAGCCCGCTGATACCACGCAGGCGGCAACGGGCACCACTGGCCTTTGGTGGCAGCCGCCGCGGCAGCTTGCACGGCCCGCGCCTGCTGTTCCTGCAGGCGCTTGGCAATGAAGCGGTGCCGCCCCTGCCCAAACCGTAGCAGCTCGGCCAAGCCCACCCAGCGTGGGGCGCGGAACTCAATCACGCCTTCCTTCACTTGCAGGGCGTAGCTGCGGCGCCTGCTGGCACTGCGCACCACCCGAAACGGCACTTCAGTACCATTTTTAAGCGTAAGCGTGCCCTGCTCCATGGCCTTACCTTGCAAAAGGGCACGCGCATTGACAAGGGAATTGCACTCATTTATTGGCAAATCTCCATCAACCCGTTTTTTTTAAGGAACCACCCCATGGGTGAACTTGTCCG
>JAIXXE010000048.1 GCA_027490875.1 Alphaproteobacteria bacterium | reverse complement strand
CAAACCGGCCCACATCAAGGTACGCATCGTGGCTAAACTTTCTTGTGTTTTGTCGCAACCGAACGCTGCCATGCTTCATCGGCACTGGCAAGCAGGGCTGGGTAGGTGGCTTGCACCTGCCGCCAGCCAGCGGGCAGCGGGGCCTCCAACATCAGCGCCTCACCACTGGCAGGGTGCCGTAAGCTCAGGCGCCACGCATGCAGGGCCAAGCCGGTGCCCAACGCTTTACCCGCCGATTTAGTTTGGGCAAAGTCGCCGTATTTGTCATCGCCCACCAGCGGCCAGCCGTGGTGGGCAAAATGGGCACGAATCTGGTTCATCCGGCCCGTATGGGGCCATGCCAGTACGGCCTGAATACCCGCTGCAACTTCGCCTAGCCAAACCCAGGTGGTATGGGCAGCATCGCCCGTGGGGGCTACCACAGCGCGCGGGCCCACTTTGGCCAAAGGGTCATTCATGGCACCCCGCAGTGGTAAGGCTGTTGCCAGTACCAAAGCAAGGTAGCCCTTGTGCACCGAACGCTCGGCCCATTGGGCCGAAAGCGCAGCAGCGTTGGTACGGTTTTTGGCGCACAGAATCAGCCCGGTGGTTTCCTTATCCAAGCGGTGCACCAACTTGGGGGTACGGTCGGCGCCATAGGCGGCCACCAGCAACCTATCCAAGCTTTTGACCTGACCACCGCCTGCTTGCGCCGCCAGCCCTTGGGGCTTGTTAAAGGCAACCAATTGCGCATCGTCGAACACCACCGCGGCCTTTAAGGCGGCCAAATCGGCCTTGGTGGGCACAAAGGCTTTACCTTGAGGGCTCTCTGGCTGGTCCCAGGAGGGTAATTTAACGACATCACGCGCTTCCAAGCGTGCATCGGGCTGTGCCCTGCGACCGTTCACGGTTACCACGCCAGTACGAATCGCCTTTTGCAGCCCCACAAACGGCACGCCCTTGCACACGCGTTTTAAGTAGCGGTCCAGCCGCTGGCCAGCGTCGCTCGGCCCGATGGTAATGCTGCGGTATGTCACCCTTGTCGCTCCCACAGCGTGCGTAGCCAGCCGCGCCACGAAGGCAAAGGTTCAACCCGGTTGCCCAAGGTGGCACCGTGGCAGAAGTCGGCCACATGCTTCCAGAAGGTTGGGGTTTCGAGCATCGGGAAGTGGCCAACATTGTAAAGCGACAGCAACCGCCCGTGCGGCAGCGATTCCGCCAACGCGCGGCCACTGGCATGGCTGATGAGAATATCGCCGGTGCCATGCATCACCAAAGTGGGAAGGTTGAGCGTTTTAAGCCAGCGGCGACTGCTGAAAATACCGCCCGCCGACAGCTGGGCCATGGTCGCAGCGGTGCTGGGCAACGCGGCCGCGCGTTGAGCCACAAAGTGCTGATAGATGGCGGGGTTATGTTCGGGGAACTGTGGCCCAAACAAAGGCCTTAACCCTTGCGCAGCCTGTTCTTCCAGCAGCTTGGAAAATTGCCAGAAGTTCATGCCCATGGCGCGCTCCATCTGCTGCAGGTCTCGTATTGTATCGGGTTGGCCACGGCTGGTGCTCACCAGCACCAAGCGGCTAATGGGCAGCACGCCTAGCCGTACCAGTTCCTGTGCGGCAAAGCCGCCCAGGCTGTGCCCTACCACCACCACGGGGCTTACCAGTGGCCCGTGTGCATGAAGGTGCTTCACCACATGCTCGGCATAGCTTTTGGCACTGAAGGGCAGGGGCAGAGGAACGCCAGCAACGCCGGGTGTGGCAAACCGCACCACGTCCCAGTGAGGGAGCATGTCACGAGCCCCCGTAAAGATATAGGCCCCACTGTTAAGCCCGGGCAGACAGAGCAAAGTCCCCTGCGGGAGGCCCCGTGGGCGGTCAAGTTCATAAGGCGCAAAGGTCATAGCCACCTGCGCAGTGTACCCGAAGTTGGTCTGTGGCTCAATCAGTTTGGGCTTGCTTGGATTTTAACAGAGTAAAGTAAGCCCTTCGCTTGATGAGCTCGCGTTCAAAGCCACGGTCAACGGGGGTGTAAAACGTTGGCGGGGTCACGCCAGCGGGCCAGTAATCTTGGCCGCTGAAGGCATTGAGGTTATCGTGGTCGTAGGCATAGCCTTCCCCGTAGCCCAGCGTCGCCATCAGGCGGGTTGGAGCATTGAGAATATGCGCGGGCGGCGGCAGTTCGCTGGTACGCCCTGCCAGCGCTTGGGCGTCCTTCCAAGCGGTATAGAGCGCATTGCTTTTAGGCGACAGCGCCAGATACACCGTCACCTCGGCCAGCAGCAAGTCGGCTTCGGGGCTGCCAATGCGGTCGTAAGCAGCCAGCGCAGCCTGCGCCAAAGTCAGTGCACTGGGGTCGGTCAGGCCGATATCTTCCGCCGCCATGCGCACCAACCGCCGCGCCACATACAGGCCGTCTTCGCCGCCTGCCAACAGGCGGGCGAGGTAATACAACGCGGCGTCGGGGTCGCCGCCGCGCACGCTTTTATGCAAGGCAGAAATGAGGTTGTAGTGCCACTCACCCGCACGGTCGTGCCGGGCCACCCGCAGGGGTAGCAGCGCTTTTAGGGCTGCGTCATCCAAGGGGCTTTGGGGGTTGGGCGGGGCGCGGGCCACCACCAACTCAACCAAGTTCAGCAGGCTGCGGGCATCGCCTTGCGCGGCTTCAAGCAACAGTGTGCGTGCAGGAGCGGTGAGTGGCAATGCGCCAACTTCGGGTAGCTGTTCGGCTTGGGTTAAAATCTCGGCCAACGCCGCTACGCTAAGGTTGGTTAACACCACCACATGGCACCGCGACAGCAACGCGTTATTGAGGCTGAACGACGGGTTCTCGGTAGTAGCACCCACCAAGGTCAGCAAGCCTGTTTCCAAGTGCGGCAACAGGACATCTTGCTGTGCTTTGTTGAAGCGGTGGATTTCATCCAGAAACAGCACGGTTGGCCGCCCCAACGGGCGCGCCTGCTCGGCGGCCTTCACGGCGGCACGGAGCTCGGCCACGCCTGCTGTTACTGCCGAAAGCGCCACCACATCGGCCCCAAAGGCCTGCGCGTACAGGTGCGCCAGCGTGGTTTTACCCACCCCCGGTGGGCCCCACAGAATCACGCTCAAGGGCGTTTTGGCCGCCACCAGTTGGCTCAGTAACCCCTGCGGCCCCACCGCTCCAGCCTGCCCCAACACGCCCGCCAAGCTACGGGGGCGAAGGCGGGCGGCGAGGGGTTCCATGCTCGCTAAAACTTAATCAGCTGCGTTTTACCCTCGCGCAGAAACCGTACCTCCCACGCGCGGCGGCTGGTGCCGAGTGCCCCCGTGAGCGCCCGTGCCGTGGAGGTAGGCTGCCCGTTGACCAACTGAATGACATCCCCCACCGCAAAGCGTTGGTCGAATGCGGCCAACGGGCGCTCGGGCAGCCGCAGTACGGCCATCCCCACGGTGGTTAGCGGCAAGCCTAATTCACTGTTCAGCGCCGCCCCCAACGGTTCCAGCACGCAGCCACTGAGTGGGTTGTAGCCGCTCACCACCACCTGCTCGGCCTCGCGCCGCGCTGGTAGGGCGCGCAGTGTGGCATTGAGCATCTGGGCCTTCCCATTACGCCAAATCCCCAACGGCACTGAACGGTTCAGCAAGCCCGGCAGGGTCAGAATGCTCTGGTTCAGGTTGGCAGCATCGGCCACCTTTACGCCGTTTAAGGTGCGCAGCACGTCGCCGCGCTGCAAGCCAGCCGCAGCCGCAGGGCT
>JAIXXE010000061.1 GCA_027490875.1 Alphaproteobacteria bacterium | reverse complement strand
CCAGCGGCAACGCTGGCAACCCCGATTGCGGCGGATACTCCGGTGTTTGCGAAGTACACGCAGTCCGGCACCGCTGCCACCACGGGCCGCGCCGTTGTCATGGTCGAGTACTATCCTGCCACGGATTACAGCGCCTAACAGATAGGCGCATCACGAAACAGAAGGGCGGGGGAAACTCCGCCCTTTTTCTTTTAAGGGGCATCACATGCGCGTCACGTACGTTCTTCGTCAGCCTGGCGACCCGCTGATGACGCAGTGCTTTGGCTATACATTCATGGCGGGCGCTGAAACGACTGTGACAGACCCGGAAGCGCTCAAGAGTCTGTCTGGAAACCCGTGGTTTCTGGTCGAAGGCTTGCGCACGGTACAGACCGAAATCATCCGCGACAATCAAGACCCGACACCCGCACAGGTCTACCCGCGCAAGCGTGGCAGGCCATCGAAGGTGATCTATGGCGACACTTGATGACGTGATAAACCGCGTTGCCGGGCTCTTGAACATCAAGGGCGCTGGGCAAACGCTATCGGCGGAAGATGCCGACGTGATCCGCCAAGTGGCGCGGTCCGTCATTGATGAATTGTCGCTGTCCGACATTATGTCGTTTCCCGACGAGGACGACATCCCGGCAGAAGCGCTGATAGCTTTGGCGCAGCGCATTACAGTTGATTGCGCAACGGATTTCGGCACGACCCTTGAGGCTTTGGCGGCTTCGGGCGTGACCAAGATGGGCTCCGAAAACCGCTTGCGCCGTATCAGTCAGGATACGGAAGCGGATAATTTTGTCGTCCCGATGGCGGCTTTCTAAATGGTCGCTATCCCGTTCCCCGCGTCATCGTCTCCAGGTCGTGAACCGCAGGACACGGCGGGACGGTTGACGAACGTATACGGGGAGCAAGAGGGCGGCAATCGCATCGTGTTTCACCGCGTGCCGGGGATGGTGCGCGTGGTAGACACCGCTCGCGTGCATTGTCGCGGGCTGCATGCTGGACCGTCTGCAACGCTGTTTGTGGCCTATGATGACCGGCTTTGGAGCGTGACCCGTTCGGGCACTGTCTGGACAGCTTCCGACCGTGGCGCGCTGATCGGGACCACGGGCGTCACGTTCGCGCAAAATAACAAGAGCCCGACGCCGGACGTTGTGTGCGTCACGTCGGAAGGTGCATTTACGCTGACGGTTGGCGGCGCTCCGGTGTCGTTCCCAGACCCGGACCTCCCGCAGCCAAACAGTGTCACGTTCTTCGGCGGGTATTTCATCTTCACGACGCGCAACGGCGCAATTTGGGCAACCGGCTTGAATGACACGACGGTTGATCCGGTGTCGTTCACGCGCGCCGACCAGCGTTCGGATTTTCTGCTTCGCGGGATTGCGTTCGGGGACCAGTTTTTCGCGTTTGGTCAGTCTTCAATCGAGGTTTATTCGAACGCTGGTACAACGCCTTTCCCGCTTGCCTTCCGTGGTTCAATTTATCGCGGACTTGCGGCTCCGTTTGCCGTTGCGGGCTTTGAAGCCGGATGGTCGAATGAGTTGATCTGGGTTGCTGACGATGGCCGCATCTATCGGTTGAGCGGATACACGCCAGACCCGATTTCGACGCCGTCGGTAGAGCGCGCAATCGAAGATTTGCCGAACCGCGAAACGCTCTCGGCTTGCGTCTATATGGCGGGCGGTCATGCGTTTTGGTCGTTGTCGTCGGATCGTTGGACGTGGGTTTACGACCTGACAACGAAGACCTGGCATGAGCGCAAAAGCTACGGCTTGAACGCTTGGCGCGGTTCGTGCTCGGTTCGCTTTGACGAGCAATGGGTGGTTGGCGACGCCATCAACGGCGCGCTCTACACGATTTCGCGCGATTACACCCTCGAACATAACGATCCGATTGTCTGCACGCTGGAAAGCGACCGCGTGAATGCGTTTCCTAATCGCAACGTGGTCGCGCGTGCCGACTTTGACTTCACGTTTGGCGTTGGTTCTGAAATTGGCCTTGATCCGATACAGACCGACCCGCGTGCGTCTATTTCGTGGTCTGACGACGGCGGCGCGAATTGGTCTTCCCCGCTGCTCCGTGAGATAGGCCGTCAAGGCCAATACGGGCGGCGGGCGACGGTTTTGCGTACCGGCATGGCTGGACCTGCGGGTCGCAAGTGGCGCGTGTCTGTGAGCGACTCTGTGCCGCTGTCATTTCGTGGTGGCGATATGTCCGGACAGTTGAGGCTAAAATAATGCCTTTGACCGTCAAGCCGCCAACTCGACCTTCATTAAACGTCCCGCTGACAAATGCAGACGGCACGCCTTCCCCGGCTTGGCTGAAGTATTTCGACGAGCTTGACCGCTACCTCGAAACGCTCCGCACCGCGATACCATAACGAGGTCACAATCATGAGCTTTTTTAACGACCTGTTCGGCGGGACGGGGCGCAGCGCAGCGCTTCAAGCCATGCAAGCGCAAGAGCGTCGCGCTGCTGCGATTGCAGCGGCAAACAATGAAGCTATCGACAAAGGCATGACGAGCGCGCAAGGCAACTTGCGTGCTGCTGGCGACCTTTACAAGCCGCTTGCCCAGATGGGCTCACAGTGGGCGCAACAGGGCGGCACGCTGCTAGCAGATAGCCTTGGCGTCAACGGCGCGGATGGGGCAGGGCGTGCGCAGACGGCTTTCCAGGCTGGCAACCCGTTTTTAAACCAAGCCGCTGAGAACAGCATGGACGCATTTGCCCGCAAGGCTGGCGCATCCGGCATGCTCGGCAGCGGAAACACGCTCAATGCGCTGTTTCAAAACAACGCCGGAATGATGGGCGACGCCTATCGCGGATGGCAAGACCGGCTTGGGCAGTTCGATCAGTCAGGACGCCAAACTGGGCTTGCGGCACTTGGTGCAGGACTTGGAGGGCAGGCGCAATCAATGAACAATCTAGCCTCATTGGATCAATTCGGCATTAACGCGCGGACAGGCAACAACAACCAGTCGGTGCAGAATTTTAACGTTGCAAACCAGTACGGCTTGATGGGCGCGCAAGCGGCTTCGCAGGGCGCGTCAAACGCCGCCAGCCTTGGCATGAACCTTGCTAGCATGGTTGCGGGCGGACTTGGAGGCATGGGCGGCGGCGGCGGCGGGTTTAATCTTGCCGGGCTATTTGGCGGCAATCGCGGCTCTGGCATTCCTCAGCTTTACTAAGGCTTGATCCATGAACCTTGTCGCCCCGGTTGACTTTCGCCCGCTTGCACAACTTGGCGACACGTTCACGCGCGCCCGTACGCTTGCGGATCGTCGCACGGCGCTTGAAGGCGCATCCTTGGACAGCGCAGAAGGGCTGATGAGCCTTGGGCAGCGCCTTGCGTCCTTGGGCGATCTGGAAGGCGGCTTGAGCCTTGCACAGCTTGGCAGGCAGCGGCAACAGGAAGACAGGCAGCGCGAAGCTGGGCAACAGTTTAACCAGATGCTCGGCGGCATTCTTGGCGGTGGCATGCAGCCGGGCGCAGGCGCTCCAATGCAGCGCGCTTCCGGCAACCAGGTGGCAAGCCTTGGCAACAGCCCGCTTCCGGCTAGCCTCATTCAAAACGAAAGCGGCGGGCGCTTTGATGCTCGCAATGATGCTGTCGGTTCGGGCGGTCAAGTCGGACACTTCGGGCGTGCGCAGTTTGGGCAAGCACGCTTGCAAGACGCGATGGCAGCGGGTGCAATCCCCCAAGGGACGACGCCTGAAGCCTTCATGGCAAACCCGCAATTGCAGCAAGCGGCGGAAGCGTGGCACGTCAGCGACCTTAACAGGCAGATCGACGCGCGCGGCCTGAACCGCTTTGAAGGCCAAGTCATCAACGGCGCTCCCGTGACACGCCAAGGCATCCTTGCAGGCGCTCATAT
>JAIXXE010000038.1 GCA_027490875.1 Alphaproteobacteria bacterium | reverse complement strand
GGGGGGGGCGGCAAAGCGGTAGCTCTTGCCAGCAATCTGAACGTCCACGGGCAGGGGGCGGTTCATGCGCCATTGCTTTCGTGCAGCTGCCCAGCGCGATGGTCGGGGTCGCTTGTGGGGTTCGGTGCTTCCGCAGCGGTGGCACTGGCCAAAACCCGTGCCAGTAAAGCATTGAGCCGCGCATGCACGGTGGCCTGCTGGCGCAGCAGCATGGCATTTTCTGCCTGAAGTTCCTGTAAACCTTGGGGGTTGGGTGATGCCGAGAGCGGTGCTTGCTTGAGGGTGCGGGCCAGTTGATCAACGATGTGCAACAGCCGCTCGGCGGTGCGTTGGTCGGGCAAATGCGGGGGGAGTTGGGCTATCCCAACGGGGTCCTGCGGCATGGTGGCCGGGGTGGTCATGGAAAAGTGGCCCTCCCGTAGTTGTGAATCTCAGGAACTAGGGTATGGTAGCTGCCAACAAGATGCAAGCCTAAATGCTCGACCTCGCCCTCCATAGGCTACCGCGCCTGCCCACGCTGGCGGTGCGCGGCAAGCGCGTGTTGCTGCGGGTGGACTTCAACGACGGCGGCCAAGGCGGCCCGCAGGCGGTGCGTTACCGCATGGAAGCTACGCTGCCCACGCTGCTGTGGCTGCTGGAACAGGGTGCGCGCGTGGGGGTGCTTAACCACCGTGGGCGGCCGCAGGGGCGGGTGGTGCCCGAGCTTTCCAACGCGCCTTTGGCCTCTGCGCTGGCCGACATGCTTGGC
Source organism: Alphaproteobacteria bacterium (assembly GCA_027490875.1). Taxonomy (GTDB): domain Bacteria; phylum Pseudomonadota; class Alphaproteobacteria; order UBA2136; family UBA6156; genus JADCGN01. The sequence continues at coordinate 5,554 of JAIXXE010000038.1, read as the reverse complement.
CAGCCGGTCGAGTTCATCCCTGATTGCATTGGCCGGATGGCCCAGATTGCCATGCAGGCGCTGCCGCCCGGGCGCGTGGTGATGCTGGAAAATACGCGCTTTCATATGGGTGAGCAGCTTAACCAGCAGCCCTTTGCCGTGCAGCTGGCCCAGCTTGGCGACGTGCTGGTGAACGAGGCCTTTGCCTGCGCCCACCGCACGCAGGCCAGCACCACCATGCTGGCAGGCCTATTACCCACGGCATTGGGGCTGCAATTCGTGCACGAACTTCAACAGCTGGAGCGTTGGAAGAACGCCGTGCGCCCCCGCGTGATGGTGCTGGGCGGCAACGCGGTGCTGGACAAGCTGGAGCTGCTGCAACGCACGCTGACCAGCCCCGCCACCAAAGTCGATTTGTTGCTGTTGGCAGGCGTGGTGGGGCAGACGTTTCTGGCTGCGAAAGATTTAAACCTGCAGCACAGCCTGATTGAGTTTGACGCCGTTGACTTAGCCCGCAACGTGTTGGCCGAAGCCGGCGTGCTGGGTTGCCGGGTGCACTTGCCGCGCGACTTTGCCGTGGCCCGCCGCGCTGTACCTGGTCTGTTGGCCGGGCACCGTAAGCCGCACGGGATGGAAGCCGATGACATGGCGCAGGATTTAGGCCCCCAAACCTTGGAAGTTTGGCAAAAAATTGTACAGGAAAGCCCTTCGGTGCTCTGGTTTGGCAGCGTGGGGCACTGGCAGCATCGGGCCTTTCGGGCAGGGCTGCGCAGCCTTGCGGCCGCGCTGCAAGCGCGCACCACCCCCCCGGGTGGGTTGGCGATTGTGGCGGGCAATGGGCTGTTACAATCGCTCGCGGCCGAAGACCTGTTGGCCCCGTTGCGGCAGGCGGGCGTAATGATTTCCACGGGTGGCGGGGCCTTGCAGCAAATCCTTTCGGGCCACCCGCTGCCCGCCGTGCAGGCGGTGTTGCAACCTGCTTAACGTCTCTTAACGCAACGCTGCCTGCGGCTTGGGGCCACAGGCAGCGTGCTTGGTTCGTGATTCGCGGTCGTAAGTACGGGAGAAAGCGTTCAGGCCGACAGCTTCATGAAGTCTGAGAGATCCAGTTCTGCACTTTCTGCAGGGATCCAGCTTCGGTAGATGTAGCCTTCCTCGCCGACATGCATAATGTCGATGAACTGGCTCTCACCTTCATCGCTCAAGACGAACTTGGCCACAACGGCTGGTCTTCCCTCAAATTCTGCTGGGCTGAAGGGGACGACCGGAATGAACCCCTCGCGTTCCAGCACAGGGCTGATGTAGGCCACGAACTGGTTGGCCTTGGGGAAGGTTCTGGCGTCGGTACCACCCCCACAGCCACACAGGCGATCGACAGCGCGGGTGCCGCGACGGATGGGAACGGTGCTCATGAACCGCATAGAGCTTGCTAATGGCATAATATGCCTCAAGAGAAAGGGTTAAACGCAGACAACGCTAACGCAAAAAACGCAATACTTTACAAAGTAAAAGGGTGCATAGCACCCTTGGGTTGACTTGTCAAGAGTGTATACTAGAAGGGAATTTCGTCGTCAAAGGGCGCCTCGGCCGAGATTTTCTTCGGTGCGGCGCTGGGGGCAGGCGCCATGCTGGCTGTGCGGGGCTGGTAATCACCGCCGCCGCCATCGCCGTCACGTGGGCCGCCGAGCATGGTAAAGTTATCCACCACAATTTCGTACTGCGTGCGCTCCTGGTTTTCCTTATCGGTCCACTTGCGGCTCTGAATCCGGCCTTCCACGAACACACTCTTGCCCTTTTTCAGGTACTTTTCAGCAATTTCGGCCTGTTTGCCAAACACCACCAGCCGGTGCCATTCGGTGTGCTCTTCGCGCTCGTTCTTGGCCTTGTTAAAGCGGCTGTCGGTGGTGGCCAGCGTGAGGTTAGCGATTTTATCGCCCCCTTGGGTGGCCCGTACTTCTGGGTCGCGGCCCAAGTTACCAATCAGGATTACCTTGTTGACACTGCCGGCCATCTCGCTCGTCTTTCTCTTCGTTGTATGCGGCTATAAAACCACACCCCTGCATAAAAGAAAAGGGCCCCTGTGGGAGGAGCCCTTAAGTCGATGAGGCGCCGAACGCCTAACGTACCGCCTTTTGTACAGGGAAACGAAGATTCATGCCAGCGGCCTTGAAGGCTTCTTCGCGCGTGCCCCCAGGTATGAAGGGTTCGTTAAGGGGATGTTGTTGCTCCATCCGCAAGTCCCTCTGACCATTCAGGGCCAGCCGCGCTCGAAGGCGGGCTTGATGGGTCGGGTCTTGTTTTATGTTGCTCAAAACTTCAGCAAACAGTGCTTGTGGGTTCATGGCCAAGTCCTCCTGAGGTTGGGCCTGATAGCTGTGAAAACGCGTGGTACGACCTTCGCCACCCTTTATCCGCCAAACCCGCGGAAGGTTGGCGCCCGTGATAGGCACGGGGAAGGCTAGCAACCGAGAGATGATTCGGCTGCGCGTCAGCGAGTCGTCGACGCATTTGTGTCACAAAAGGTTTTTATCGTAGCTTGTCGGGCCCTGTCAACCACGCTACAAGCAGCGCCATGTCCAACCTCATGACCCCCTCCATGACTCCGCTAGCCCAAGAGCTGTACGAGAAACTCATGGCCGCCTTACCCGGTGCCACCGTGGTGGTGAATGACCCCGACGGCGCCCACTTAAGTGCCGAAGTTGCAGCGCCGCAGTTTGCTGGCCTAGGCCGCCTGGCCCAACATAAGTTGGTGTATGCAGCGTTGGGCGATGCCATGCGCGAACGCGTGCATGCGCTCCAGTTAACCACCCGCCCGTGCTGACTGCACGAACCATCGCAAGCCTAGTGGCCTTGTTTTAACGCCACCAGCGCCTTGTAGGCGACCTGATTGCTGACCCCCGTTTGCGTGGCCACCAACGCTGCCAAGGCCTTAAGGCCCGCGGCGGCATTTGATGAGGCCAGCGGTGAGGGCGTTGCTGCACCATCGCCCGCGCCAATCACCACCACGCATTCCCCTTTTAAGGTTTCCAGATTGGCCAAGTGCGCGAGGTCGGGCCCGTACCAGCTTTCATGCAGTTTGGTTAGTTCGCGCGCCAGCCGCGCGGGGCGGTTGCCCAAGGCAACGAGGGCAGACTGCGCCAAGTCGGCCACCCGATTGGGGCTTTCGTACAGCACCAACGCCAGCCCAAGGTTACCCCACGTGGCCCAAAAGGTTTGCCGCGCCTTGGCGGTGCGGGGAGGAAAGCCCAAAAAGATGAAGCCGGGTTCATGAACACCTATCAGCCCGCTGCCTGCGGCGGCATTGGCCAAGGCGGTTGGCCCGCCAACCACTTCCAGTGCCAACCCTGCCGCATGGGTGGCTGCCACCAAGCGCGCGCCGGGGTCGCTCAGGCATGGAAGGCCGCTGTCAGACATCAGCACCACCGCTTCGCCGCCCTTCATGCGCTTAATTAATGCAGGGATTTGCAGCGCTTCGTTGTGCCCATGCAGGGGCACCAACCTTAGCTTTGGTAGCCCCAGCAGCTGAACCAAACGGCCCGCGCGGCGGGTATCCTCGCACGCCACCAAGGTGGCGGTGCGCAGCGTGGCGATGACGCGTGGGCTGGCATCGTGCAGATTGCCAATCGGGGTGCCCAGAACCGTCAGCATTACAAAGCCCAGCGTGCTTCGTAGCGTTCGGGCAGGTCGTTTTCCAGCAACACGACGGCGCCCCCATGGGTGCTGGCCTTGGCGTGCTGTTGCATCCAGCGCTGGGCGGCACTGAAGCTTGCCACCGTGGTCACTGCAGCCTGCCCTGTGGCGCGCGCCGCCTGCACAAAGGTTGGGATGCGTTGCGGCGCCACCACCACCACATCGTCGGCCAGTTGGGCGGCCAGCGTGCCCAACCGGGCGTGCTCGGCCTCGTGCAGCGGGCCCAGTTCTACCATCCCCGGCGTGATGAGAATCTTGCGTTGGTCTTTGCCTAACAATGCCAAGGTTTCCAGCGCGGCTTCAAAGCCTGCGGGGTTGCTGTTGTAGCTGTCATCAATCACCGTCAGCCCGCCTTCTTGCCGAACCGCCAAGCGGTGGGGCACGGGTTTCAGCCCCTTAAGGGCCAACAGGCTGGTGGCCTTGGGGATGCCAAGTTCGGTGGCAAGGGCAAAGGCGGTGGCGAGGTTGGGGGCCATGGTGGCGCCATGCAAGGGGGTTGCGAAGGCGCTCAGTTGGCCTCGGTGCTCGATGGCCAGTTGCAGGCCCTGTACCGTGGCGGTGGCCTGCTTAAGGTAATAGTCGCCGTCGCGAATAAAATCTTTATTGGCGCTCACCAGTTTAATCGTGGGGTGTGCGGCAACCAGCGGCTGCCACAGTTCGGTTGGGATGCAATCGATGCTGAGCACCACCGGCCCACCGCGTGCCAAGGTTGCGTGCACCACTTCAAACTCGGCCGCAGCGACGTTGGCAAGGCTGCCAAAGCGTTCGAGGTGCGCCGGGCCAATGGCAGTGGTAGCGCAGGCATCTGGCGGGAACAGCTTGCACAGGTTGGCAATCGACCCAACCCGATAGGCGCCCATTTCGGCCAGAAAGTACTGATGATGCGGCTGCAGGCGTTCGCGAATGACCCGCGCCAGCCCCAAGGCGGTGTTGGTGCTGCCGGGTGGCAGCAGGGTGGGGGTATGGGCCGAGAGTATGGCGTGCAAAAAGTACTTGGTGCTGGTTTTGCCAAAGGCGCCCGAAATGCTCACCACGGTAGGGCTCAGTCGTGCCAATGTGGCGGTGGCCTCGGCTTGGTAGCGTCGGTTAACAATAGCCTGCCATGGCGCCAGCACCATCTCCGCCATAGCCAACCCTAAATGAATGCCCTGCAAGCTTACAATCAACCACAGCAACCCCACCAAGGGCATGGCCGGCAGCAGCAGCGCCAGCACCGTAATGTTGGGGATGCTTAACAGCCCCGCCCACCACCACAGTTGGGTGGCGCGGGGGGTGAGCACCAAGGGCTTTTTACCGCCTTGGGTGGGGTCGGGTTCCTTGCGGCTGCGCCAATACAACCACACGATGACCATCAGCCCCGTGGCGCCCGGTTGCAAATACGCAAAGGGCAGCATCACCAGCAGGCCAACGGTGGCCCAACGGTCGAACGCGCGGGCCTGCCACCACCAGTTTAAAAAGCGAGCGTAATCATATTCTTCCTGCTGGAAATATTGCAGGTAGGTTTGCAGGCGCAGCATCGCAAAGTAGGCCATGGCGGCGGCTAGCAAAAGGCTTTCCATGGTGCAAATGTTACTTGAAAATCTTGCCGCTGTCGCTTACCTTGCTGCTATGGATGCCTCTGCAATTATCATGCGCACCGCCCCGGTGCTGGCCGTAGCGGGTGGCGTAACTGCCGGTTGGGTGCTGTTTTTGCACCTGATGCAAAGCAACCAAAGCTTTGCGGAAACGGTGGGGGCGATTTCGCCTTCTTTGGCAAATCAGTTTTCTTGCGGCTGCCCGCTGTGCAGTGCGCGGGCGCAGTGCCGTGGCACGATGGGAGAACTAAGCATGGCACGGCTGGATGGCCAAGGGCTGAACGACCTCTTCCGTGGGTTGCCTGCTGCCC
>JAIXXE010000175.1 GCA_027490875.1 Alphaproteobacteria bacterium | reverse complement strand
GCTTGTTTTGCGCTTGAGTTACCTCCATCAGGAGGCGTTCCCCTTCGGTAAGTGGAGCTTCGCCACTACGACGCGCTTCTTCTGTTACGGCCTCTGCATTGCAACGGTTATGAACCCATAGGCCGCTACTACCGATGAAATAAGTATGATCCTCATCGACTGCGAAGTTGTATACTGACTTTAGGCCGCCATCGTGAACAACGCCTTCAAGGGTTGCATAACCCTTTTCCATCAGCGGCACTCTGTCACCCTCCAGGAGTTCTTCCGCCGCAGTCCAACCCTGCCCCTCTACGTAGAACGGGTGGAGTTCTGTCGTTGTGACGGTGTAGGGACCAGCGCGTGTTGAGAAGGTGAGCGTCAGGGTCGCCTTATCTTCAAATTGATAGGTCTCCAAGATTTGGCGCCGCTGAACGGTAGGATCATCCCCACTCTCGGCACGGGAATAGACCCAATCACCGGGCCTCAAGTCTTCAATAGCCCTTAAACCCTTCACAGTCTTCACTTGCGTGCCTGCGACAAAGCATGCATTTTCAAGCATGGCCATCACGCCACTGGCGATCAAATTACCTGCTATACTGGGCAATGCAGCGCGCACATTGTCACCAAAATCGGACCCATCAATCAGTGATTTAGCTGCCGCACCGGACATCGCACCGGCTAAGCCAACGCCTGCGCCAATAATCGCATCAGACATTTGACTGGCAAGTGCCCCGCCGCCTAGTGCGGCTGCAAGTCCATGGTTGGCGCGTTCAACCCAAGACGAACCTTCGATACGGGTTTGCTCGCCGTTGACCATCTGATACTTAGAGCCAGCAGTTGAAATCGCCTGGGTTGCAGCTGAACTAACCCCAGCTGCTGCGACAGCAGCCCAGCTGAACTTATCTTGTAAACCAAGGGCTACACCAATGCCTTGACTGACAGCACTGGTAGCAGCACCACGGAGAAAGGCCCCACCAAGGCTTGAGCCACCAACGCCTGCCATGCCCGCTCCAACACCCCCAGAGATGAAGGCCATGCCAACGTCCTTCCAAGAGAATTTTTCTTGAATACCGGTGGCGACTCCTATGACTTGAGAGGCGATTGAGCCTATCGCGGCTGCAGTTGCGGCACCGGCAACCGTACTTAAGGCAGTAGCCGTTGCCAAAGCACTTGCGGCCGTCGCGGCGGCGGCAGTTCCAGCGGTAGCGGACGCTAATGCTGCAGCTTTAGCAGAAACTCCGAATACCCCTTTGAAAAAGCCAGTTGTTGCTCCCTTGGTCGCCACGGTCACAACAACCGCAATCACGACCAACAAAATGACGCCAAGTCCACCACACTTCTGTTTCTTCGGTGGGGCTGCTTGGGGGGTAGTGGGGTTGACGTCGCCTAGGGTGTCGGCGGGGTCGGTGGGGGTGACAGTGGCCGCATTATAAGTATTGCGGACCACGCCCGATGGAATGCGCAGGGCTTGGCCTGCTGACAATGCCACATCGCCTGAAAGGCCGTTGGCTTGGGCGAGTTTGTACCAAAGACCGCCATCGCCCCACAGGCTGGCAGCGATGGCTTGCAAGCTCTCTCCACCGCGTGCAGTGATGGTGCTTCCAGCAGAGCCCTGATTATAGCTTGTAATACCCTCTAAACGCGATCCAAAGGCAGCCTCGGAATTACCCCATTGTCTGCCATTTTCAAAAGCACCTTGGCCCGCTTGGGTTTGGCGTTGGCTGATGCTGGAGAGATAGGAATTATAGAGGGTGCCATCATTGCCAACCTTGCCCATCTCTTTACCGGCAAAGCGATACCAGTATTCCGCGGGCGCGCCGCCCCCTGTCCCACTGGCACTCTCCCAGCGCTTAACCACTTCGCCCATTAAATTGGTGGCGTAATTGACCGTGCGCGACCGACCATCACTGATCGATGCTTGGGTCATGACCGCTTGACCCGCGACGTGCAGGTAGCTGAACCACGTATTGCCCGCGGGGCTGCCAGTCTGAGTGTGGTTGATGTTTTGTTGAACCGCACTTTGGTACCACGTGTAATTATAATTGGTGGTGCTGTTGGTGTGGCTGGCCCAGTTTTTATGTGAGTTCGACGTCACACTCATCACCTGGCCTAGGGCATAGTTCGCGCCGAGCCACGTGCCACCATAATTATAACTTGTGGAGGTCCGAATGATGTCGTTACCTTGGCGGGTTTCGGAATAGGTGGACGAGACCCGACCAGCGGCGTCGTAAGAGGTCGACTGGTCATAGGCCATCGTCCAGCTGCCCGGGGACGTATAATCGACTTGGCGAGTTTGGCGACCGGCCACGTCATAATACATCAAAGCAACAACACCGCCTGGACCCGTTGGTGTTGGTGCACCATAGCTGCCTGAGGCTTGGCGCACTTCAGTCAAGCGCCCGCCGCCATCATAGGCAAAGTCTTCCCGCGTGGCACCCGCGAAGGTGACATAATAGCCACCGGGATAGCCACCAACATTACCATAGTCGTAGTAATAATCATAAGGATTGTAGGCATTTGGATCGACCCAATTAGGATCGTAATAATTCCAATCGACAATCCACTCTGACCCTGTGAACGACCGCAAAGTCGTGGCACGATCGCCTTGAGCGTTGTAAAAAATATCCGTGCCGGTGTGACCGCGCACGATCTGCCCATTTTCAAGCTGACCTTTATCGGTCACCACTCGATTCATACTGTCGTAGCGATACCAATGATCGTTATTGACCTGAACGGTGGGCGCACCACTATTGTTGAGCGACCAATTTGCCCCCCATGTGCGGCGCACATTGCCCGCAGCGTCATAGCGGTAATAGGTGTGAGCCCCGGCCACATGACCGCCATGTTCTTGCCAAAGCGTTACGCGGCCCAGAGCATCATATTGGGCACTTTGGTTTTCATGTGTTTCGTTCACATCTCTGACTGTATACCAGACACCATAATTATAGCCGTAGCCATAACCATTGGCGATGGCTTCCTGACCTGTCCGATACGTGGCTTGATGGGTGACATTGCCCGTTGAATCATAATGATACCAAGTCTCGCGGCGTGTGGTGTGGGCACCTTGATAGCTCCAAGTAGTGGAATCCACATATTGGCTGCGCATATTGCCCGTGTTCAACCACGTAAAGTTCATCGGTACACCACCGTCGCGGTACGTCATGCGACCAGCAAGGTCGTAGTGGGTTGCCGAGTGATTGCCGCCCATGTCGATCGTGTAAGTGGTGCGACCAAAGAGGTCAGTGGATTCTTGGGCGGTTCGGCCGTTGGCATAGGTGGTGGTCTTCACCCATCCGCCCATATGGCCCATACCGTGGGTCACAAAGTTGCTGAGAAACTGGTAGCTGGTCCACGTATGGTCACCACCCATCGCGTTTTGCAGGACGATCCGTCCTTGCGCGTCATAGCCGATGAAGCTGCGGG
>JAIXXE010000050.1 GCA_027490875.1 Alphaproteobacteria bacterium | reverse complement strand
GTTCTTTTCTCCGGCAAGACGCTTCGCCTTGCTCTTCATGGCCTCGCGGGCCTTTTTCGCGGTGTCGTACATGACCACTCCTAGCGCCAGGCGGGGCGTCCCCCGTGCCGTCTTTTCTCGGGCTTGGACGGCTTCAAGCCTTTTTGGATACTAGCATAAGAGCGCGATCTACTACAGAGCCGCCATCCGCGCGCAGTCGAATGTACTGCTCTTCATTCGGATAATCCTGAGTAGACCCCGGAAATGTCTCGCGGCGCTCATCCAGATCCATTTGCATACGGTTCTGGACATTTCTTGCCTCCGTTTCGCCCGCGAGACGGCGATAAAGCTCGTAATCCTTCAAAGAACCCCAGCGCCCGGTCGGATTAAGCTCTTCAAACCGCTGTTTTAAGCCCGGAAGACGCCCTTGCTCAGACGCGATTTGGCGCTCATTCTCTGCCTGAAAATCGCGAAATCTGGCAAGTTCCTCTGGGTCCGCATAATTGGTGTCAAACATGCGATCCATTATCTGCTTACGCATTTCCATGGCGCGGCGGCTGGCTCGCATCTGCTCCAGAAGAACCTCTGACTTCAGAGCCTCCTTAATCGCAGTGCTGCCACCACCAGTGCCGAAATTTTCGTTGTTCTGAATCCCGTGCTGCAACTCATGCAACATGGTTGAATGGGCCTGCCTCGGGTCCGGGGGCAGAGACAAAGTGTTTGTCCTGTTGTTGAAGCTACCCATCAGACCCTGATCGTAATCACTCTTCGGGACCATCCCGAGATTGATTTTGTTAAGGTGTGGGTACATTTCAAACAGGCGAGGGTGGCTAAGAAGCTCGCTCGGGCGAACAGCTTCCCCCGCGCGCAGGCGTTCAAAGTTCTGCGGGTTGATGGCAGATTCCTTGTCGCTGATTTCAAAGCGCCAGCGCCCGTCTGCGCCTTGGAACCAGCCAGTAGTTCCTTCGCTGGAAGAGCCACGATAAGCCTCTTCAGGAGATGCGCCCTTCGCTATTAGCTGCTTGGCGATTTCCAATGCCTGCAAGGGCGCCCCAACAGCCCCCTCGCCAGCGAACATCGCGACGCGAGTGCGATCATCCGGCGGGCGCTGAGGCTCAGCGTCGGTTGACTCGTCTACAGATCCGCCCTTCGCATACTTGCGAAGTATGTCAATCAGCTTGTCATCAAAAACGACATAATTCTGAGACCCTTCGCCAGCGCCGCGTGATTTGCGGTCAAAATACTGGATTCCGGGAATATCCAACTCCCGAAGATGCTCAGTCAGCCCTTTTTGCCCAAGCGGGTGTTTAACGGATAGGCTCCGATGAACGCTCCCATACGTGTCATCTGAGTCTATATTCTCTCGGACCATTTTTTGGATGTAATCAGGGCCTTTCAGCAAGGGGCGGACAACCCCAAACTGTTCTCTCAACGGCAAATCCCAATTCAGCATCTGGTCTGGATTGGCGCTGATGTTAACCTCGTATATATGGCCTTTATTGAAAAGACGATCCGCTTCTGCCTTCGCAGCTTCAGCCTCTTTCACGACCATATTGTACCCGGCGAGCACCCGAGGATCTTCTGTCTCAGCGTATTTGGTGGCAAGTCTCCTTGCCTTGTCTTCTGCGATCAGGTGGGCATCATTCGCCCTTCGCCAATCGTCCGATTGAACTATTCTGTCTCTATAACCTACTGCAACGGGCTCTTTTCCAGCGAAATAAAGCCCGTGCCCATAGGACTGCTGACCCTCGCCAGTGCCGATCTTGTTCATGTCAAAACGGTCAAAAAGGTAAGGTGAGGCGTGGTATCCGCGCACCTCGCGGCCACCCATCCCAACAGAGCCAGCCGGGCGAGATGCCCCCATTCCACCACCCATAACCGTCCCGGCTAGGTCAGCAGCGCGCTGGATGCCGATCTCGCTCGTCGGATCTACGCGCCCTTCGTAAACGTCACGCGGCAGAGCAGCCCCACCGACGATGGATCTGGCGAGTTGAACGGGCCACGTCTGGGCGAGAGCTTCACCCGCCTCTCTGGCGCGGGCAGAGCGGTCAAGTCTGTCTGCGTAAGCGACAAGATCGTTCAGTTGGGCATTCGCGTCCCCTTCAGACATGGGAACGCCGCCGTCAGCCATTACCTGACGGCCAACTTCCGGCAGATACTGGGTCGGATAACGGTCGCCAAGCACCTCGCCACGGGCCAAACGCAGGGCGTTCCCGCTCTTGTCCCGGCTAGAGTGATCTCTGGCTACGTTCAAAGCCTTCGCCACATTGGCGCGAGTCTTTAGGATGCGGCCACCGCGCTTTTCACCATCGCCGCCACCGCCTCCATCGCCCCCGCCACCACCGTCGCCACCATCACCGCTATCGCCGCCATAGCCACCATCACCGCCGTATCCACCATCTCCATAACCACCATCCCCGTAGCTGCCATCTCCATAGCCGCCGTCGCCATACCCACCGTCTCCGTAGCCCCCGCCTTGGCTGTCACCACCGCCGTAGCCGCCATCGTTGCCACTATCGCCGCCGCCGTACCCGCCACCATAACCGCCATCATTCGCGGAGCCCGGAGCATCCGCGCCAGAGGTCGTTCCGTCAGACAAAGCGCCTTCGTTAGCCGCCGCACCGGATGTGCTAGATTGTCCTTCGCCCGGACCCGCACCTGATCCGGGAGCGTCCGCGCCGGAAGTAGTTCCGTCAGCTAAAGCACCAGCACTAATGCTGCCGCTCGTGTTGGAACCGCCCATGGCCTCTGCCGTGCCAGCGAGATCGCCATATGTGCCAAGTCCAGCAGTTGCAGCCGCTTCCGTCTGGGCATTCTCTTGGGCGTTCTGCTGAGCATCCTGCGCATATGACTCAGTCACGCTTGCAATGTTGGCGATCTGCTCCCCGGTCAGTCCATACAGACCCTCTGTAGAGACCGACGGCGCGAGGCCGCCATATGGTCCGGGTGCCGAGACAGCAGGAGCCAGAGCCGACCCCGTGACCTCGGCTGGAGGTGTGTTTTCATCTCTGGCGAGGCCCGGAATAGTAAGCGACGGAATGTCCGGCGGCAGAGCCGGATTAAGCTCATCAACCGTGATTCCTCGGCTCAGCGGCGCTGTACCGAATTGACCCAAAGTGGCAGCAGTTTCTCCGGGAACAGAGTCTACAATATCGACGCTGATAGGAGACGATGGCGTCGTGGCCTGCGCCTGAGCTTGGGCCTCCTGAGCCTCTTGGGCCTGCGCCTGAGCCGCAGCTTGTGCCGCAGCCTGCGATGAACTGGATGGTGTAGCGCCAGACGACGCACCGCCGCTCGGCGTAGATCCCGCGCCAGCAGTCCCGCCACCGGGAGTCGCCCCGCCCGCAGACGGTGTTCCGCCGGGCGCACCGCCCATGCCGCCGACTTCCCCGCCACCCGATGGAGCAGGCTCGTATCCAGGAGCAAGCGCGTTCATCGGGGCCGCAACACCAGCCCCGGCAGCACCCGGACCCCCAGACAGACCCGTTGAAGGAGCTACTGTCCCCGCCATCCCCATGACGCTGCCGATACTCGGCCCCGGCTTTGCGTCTTCCTGAGCCTTTTGAAGCGCGGCTCGGGCTTTCGCTAGGCGACTTGCATACGAAGGCGCTGCGTTAAAGAAGGTGTGGGCGCCCAACCGGGACGTGTTAATCCCACCGCGCGCTTGGTTGTAGGACGGGCTGGCTTTGTTGAAGTCAGTCGCATCCGGGAACTGAGCCTGAACGCGGCCTTCCATCAACCCACGAGCAATTTCTCTAGCCTGCTCCGCAACCGCTCTTTCCTGAGCGGTCTTGCCCGCCATGATCTGATTGGCATTGCGCGAGTTATAGCCCAAGAACTGGCTTGGGCGAGAAAGCTGAGCCTGAAGCGTTGATCCATAGTTGTTGTAGTTGGAAATCGCCCGATTAAGAGCGACCTGCCCAACCTGAGCCATGCCCTCACGGCCCTGCGTGGACGCCTCGCCAGCGATCATGTTGGCAAGAGCTTCTACGTCGTTATTGGAAAACCGACCGTATGGGCCAGAAATCCCAGAAACCTTAGCCTGCGCTTCCTGCGCCCCCATAGCCGGGAGGTCCGCAGGGTCTACAGAAGATCTGTAGTCCTTCGGAGACGGGGCAACACCCTTTACATCCGGGAACTGATGCCCGCCACGGATGTCTTCGACCCCCAGCGTCGCGCGACCACCGCGCATCGCATTGTCCAGCGCCTGATTAAGGATGCTCTTGGACTGATCCATGAGTTTGTTAAATTTTTGCTGTCCGCTGCCCGGAACGACGCCGCTCGGAGCAGCCGCAGGCGCACCACTAAACCCTCCAGCAGCGGGGCCGCCAACGGACGGGCCGAACCCTCCGGTGGCCTGACCCGGCGCAAAAGCTCCGGCATACGCCTGAGCCTGCGGGTCGATGCCGACAGGTTCAGTTGGTGAAATTCCGGGGGTAGGCGCGTCCGCGCGAGCTTGGAACTGCCCTGCATTTGGCGCAGGTGCAAAAGCCTCAAGATAAGACTGATAACCGGGAGCCTGTGGCGCGGGGGCTGGAGATGCGGCACGGGCTTGGAACTGTCCTGCATTCTGCGCGGGCGCGAAAGCTTCAGTATATGCCTTAGCATCGGGGTCAACGCCAAGGAACTCACCACGAGACACGCCTGGCGTAAGCGCAGAGGGCAAAGTCGCATAGCTCATCGACCGCGTAGCCGATGGCACTGCCGACATAGAAGAGGCGATGGGCTCATCCATGCGCACAGTAGGCATGGGTGCGCCACGGTTCATCGATTGGTCCACGACATCCTCTAGGTATGTCATGACCGTATCCAGACGCTGATCTCGCGTTATCGGAGGCGCGTTCTGGATGGCTTGCTGCGAAGGCGACAAAGCAGGCGCTGGCGCAGGCTCCGAAACCGAAGCCGGTCTGCTAGAAGTCGTCGGAGTAGATATGCCGCTAGGCGTAGAGGATGCAGCCTTCTGGCCGGGCGTTGTCGTCCGCCCTTCTTCCTCCTGCGGCGGCGTTATTCCATAAAGATCGTAGAAGCCTCCGTCTCCGCCGCCGCCTTCAATCAGACGACGCAGCAGGTCGTTTCGCGGGGTTCCACCATTCGCGAGACGTTGCCGCGCCAGAAGGAGAGCGAGCCGGATAGCTTCGTCACGATTAGCCATGTCACCGCCCGTTCGACATCAGACGTTCAATGATTTCCAGAGCCTTCACAAGGGCAGCATCCTTGTGCATTTTGCTCTGCCCAGCCTGCCCAACCTGCCCGCCGCTGGCGCGTTCAACCGGCGGGAGCGTTCCCAGCTCACGGGCAGCGCGGTCTGCACGGAAGAAATCAGCCGCACGATCCGGGTCGCCCCAATTTACGCGCTTATCTTCCACCACAGGACGGCTGTTGGACTGGTAATCCTGACCTGAGAAAATGCGGCGCAGGATAGAATCCGCCGCCGGGGTCTCTGGCCGACGCGGGGGCACAGGAGCGTCTTCCAAACGCGGAGCGCGCCGATAAGTTGACGGCCCATCCAGTTCTGCGGCGCTCATCGGGCGGGACATAATAGGGGCCTGCTGCACGTATTCAGACGGCCCTTCCAGATCTGCCGCACTCATGGGCGCAGACATTATTGGGGCCTGACGAATGTACTCAGATGGCCCCTCAAGGTCAGAAGCGTTCATGGGGGCCGACATAATTGGGGCCATCCTTCCGCGCATAGGCTCGCGCTCGGGAACCCCAGAGCCTGATGCGACCATCCCAGCAGCACCGAGGCCAGCCGCGCCACGACCCAGCAAGCCGGGACGATCAAGCAGGGAGGGGAGGTTTGCGCTTCCTCTGCCGAAGAAAGGTCCAGCCGCGTTAGGGCCAGCAGTCTGAGAACCGACATCCCGCATACGGGGAAGCGCTCGCGCCGCGCCGGACCTGAGAAGGGTCATCGCCGTAGGGGCGGCCATACTGATAATTTGGCCGCCAATAATTACGGGCATAAGTGGACCAGCCATCACTGTTCTCCTGACCTGATTGGCGCAGCGTAAACCTCGTCCAGCGCTGGCTTGATGAGTGGTTCAATCATGGCTGCATTTTCAGGATGCTGCAAAACATCCTGCGCCAAATCGATCAACTGAATACGTTCCTGAGACAGGCGGTTACGGTGATCGTTCTGCGCCTGGGCCATCGTCTCAGAAATGCCAGCGAGGCCCTTCTCCGCTTCCATGGCGAGACGCTGCTGCTTCTCAGCAATCTGAGCGTCAATCTCCTTGGCGCGGGTCTGGCTATCCATCATGCGGGCAGCCGCATTGGACTTGCTGTTTTCAATGTCGGCCATGGCCTTCAGCATTTCCGGCGGGGGCTTCTCGGCCAGAGACGCCGGGGGCACCATGAACTGCTGCGGGTTGGACCAGCCAAGAGCCTGTAGGGCCGCCGTGTCCACCGCGATAGGGTCGTAGAGAGACGGAGTTGCCGCAGCCAACTGCTTCAGGGCGGCGATCTTCATCAGACGCTGCGACTGAGATGCAGTGTTGGGATCTGCCTGCGGAACAAACTCATAGTTCTCTAGAGCCTGCCGGAACGTCTTATCGTCCCAAGTGTACGCCGGGCGCTTGTTGCGCTGCCAGAAGCTCTCGGGGTTCTCCCGGAAGCACTGGGCAAGAAGTTGGAACTCCTTAGCCTGCGACGTGTGCATCCGCTTATGGACAGAGTTCAGGACTTTCGTCGCCTGTTCAATCAGAGCAAGCGTGGTCCCAACCGGCGCATCCGCCTTCCCCTCGCCAACGGCAGCCTCGGCAGTGCCGCCGACCCGCATACCCGTATCAGCGATCTGGGTAACCAAGTTCATCAGGGCTCCAGACGGCTCCTTGTACGGGAGCGGCATGATCGCCTGAGTCAGGGGCAATCCGTTCGTCTTCACCAGCGCACCGCCGCCCGGAGGGATGCGGAAGATGTTTGTGTTTTGGCGTGCGCCTGTGTCTGCCATCAGGAAGCCGGGGAAATTGTTGTACATTCCCGCGTCGAGAAGCTCGCGCCATGCTGCCGTAATTGCGTTGGTCGTGTTGCCGAGGATGTGAAGCAGACCAATGTCGTAGAAGCCCATACCGGGCACGAACGTGTACTTCACAAACGTCTCACGGGCCGTCGGCAGATCCTGATCGTCCTCATTGTAGTTGCGGACAATCGACAGGATCTCCCGCGACGACACGTCAATCGTCACGCGATACGGCACCTCTAGGCCAGAAATCTTGCCCTTATAGCGGTGTTCAAAGCCCAGAACGTCCAGCTCGCAGTAGCATTCATAGATCTCCCGGTCCCGGTCGTCCGGGCGGAAGCTGTCAAACTTAATGCCCTGCTGGGCTTCCTTCTCGCGCTGGAAGCTGTCGCGATCCGGCTCCTTGGGCGTGGACAGATCAATGTCCCGATACACCCCGAGGATTTGAAGCCGCTTGATCGCGGACGGCTTCATGTACGTGCGATGCGTCGCGCGCTTGGCATTGGCCAAGT
>JAIXXE010000138.1 GCA_027490875.1 Alphaproteobacteria bacterium | reverse complement strand
CATTCGGGTGATTCTGCGTGATGGCGTGGAATGGCGTGTGTCGGCTGATACCGAAGCCGAACTGATGAAAAAGCGCCAGCAGCTGATCGAGCAACTGTAGGTTCACCTACCGCAGGCTGGTGATTTGCGCTGCTGGCAGGCCTTTGACAAACCTTCTTGAACCGCTTGGCTTCCTTGGGTGGAAAAAAGCCCTGCTCTCCCTCAAATTAAAAGTCCAATCGATACCAGCATTGGTAACTTTGTCCACACCGCTTCTCGTTTTATCGACATCCCGAAGGCTTTAATTGTGATGAGTAATCCCATAATCGTAAGGCATAAGAATACTACCAAACGTTGGTACTCAAAAACCATAGGGAGCAGCGGGGTACAGAACATCAACCCCCAGGCCAAATTCCTTGCGGCCTTAGCGCCATAGACCAATGGAATCGTCTCTAGCCCTGACTTTCTGTCGGCTTCCATATCATGGACATCAAGCAATACTTCCCGCCCAAACATGAACAAGAAAATACCCAACAGGGTTACGAAAGGTGCGAGGTGCCCGGTTGCCGCCCAACCCCAAACAGCGGGAGAGAGCGTGAGAACAGCGGTATAGGCTCCTTTAAGGAGTGGTACTCGTTGGGCGAAGCGCGAGTATCCGAACAGCAACAGGCTCGTGATTGCTACAACACCCATTGATGCGAGCCCGAAGTAACTGCTTAGTCCGATTGAAGTCCCAAAGGCTATCAGTGCCGCTGCATTACCTGCCGACACAGAAAGGCAACCGCTTGCAATTGGTTTATCGAGCCTAAAAGCAAGGCGGTCTTTGTGCCGATCGTGCACATCATTGATGATGAATCCGAACATTGTTAATGTCGTGACTGTAAGGAATGCGCACAGGGGTGCGATGGTGGTCTCTGCTCCACTTCCGTCGTAATGGACTACAGTAACCGCACCTGCGACTGCCCCAGCAATAGACGATATGGATGGTCTGGCTACCTGCAAAATTCCACGCATTTCACTCTCTTTCATC
Organism: Alphaproteobacteria bacterium; assembly: GCA_027490875.1. Lineage (GTDB taxonomy): Bacteria > Pseudomonadota > Alphaproteobacteria > UBA2136 > UBA6156 > JADCGN01. The sequence goes on along the minus strand of JAIXXE010000138.1, from coordinate 7,201 downwards.
GATCCCCAAGGCATTATGTACAAAATGTGAGAAGGAATACAAGAGAATCAGGAAAACAAACAGGGTGGATTGCTGAGCCACCCTGTTTAAAAAACGTGAGAGCTGGTTAAACAGTTATACCAAATAACTCACGTTCGCGCGTTTGAGCTTTGTCTTAGAGAAGTGTCTTGGCGAGATACCAATCTCGTTTTGAGTGAATCGACGTTACTTTATGGAAGTTTGTGAGATCTTCCTTTTCTGCTGTTATTCTCGTTAAAGAATGATCCTTTAAGCGCTCATACAGCTCGTGCTGAGAGATTGCACGCGCGATGCGCTGCTCGGCATATTTATCCATTAAAATATCCAAGGCCAATTCTTGCCGAATGGTATAGATAAGTTTTTTCTCCATGGTTTTTAACGATGACATAGACGTACCCCCCTCTTATTGTTGTTGAACAGAGTTTTACTTCGACCAGATTGGCTTACCTAAGTTGATACTTTTGGGGTCGGTGACGGCACCAACCACGCCGCCGACGGCACCTCCGATAATGGCACCTGTCACAGGGTTGCCACCACCAATGACTGTGCCGACAGTCCCTGCAGCGGCCCCAATGCCTGCGCCGCTTAAGGTGCGGTCGGCATAGCGTTCACCACAGGCTGTAAGCCCTAGCGTGGCAAGAAGGGTGAGAGTTATCAGTTTATTCATGGCAGGGTCTCCTTTTTGATTGTTGACCGCTTTAACATGCGCTGCCGTGTATAAAAAAGCGGCAGGAGGCTGCCGCATAACTTATAAAAACAATCTCGCTTTTTTCGTTCAACGGGCAATTAAATTAAATACAACAAGCACGATCGCAAGCACCAAGGCTACACCGCATAACAGCTTCGCACCTTGCATAGCAGTTCCCGAAAGGCCTCCAAAGCCCAAAAAACCTGCTACCAATGCAACGACCAAGAGAACAATCGCCCAATTAAATAAGTTGGATATATCAAACATCATCTGGGGTATCCTTACATTAAGGTTGGTATTGCAAACCCTAACAGCCCCTTCAATAGCCTTGATGGAAGCACCAGAAAAACAGCCTTAACCATTTCCTGCTTAACCCTAGGGTTTGCAATATTTAACCATTGCTTGGTTTTTATAAAAGATTCTATGAATACCTCCAGACTTTTTATAAAGAAATCGATAAAATCTCGTTGTCCATCATTTCAAATAATAGAAAGAGTCTAAATCATGAATAATTATGTCATTATTGTCCTTGCCCTCATCGGAATTATTGGCTGGTTTGCGTATTGCCGCGCTATTGAGCCTCAACCGCTGTCTGACCGTGTCGACAGTGCTACCCAACAGCTTAAACAAGGCGAGCTCATCAAGGCGATGGATGAAATAGCTCCACAAACGCGTGGCGAAAACCTGTTAAATGAAACAAAGGAACTGGTTGGGATTACGCCGACGACGACCTATTAATCGGACGTATCAAAAATGTAGCCCACCCCCTGCAAAGTACGCAGGTAGGTGGGTTCTTTGCCATTCACCATCAGTTTTTTACGCAGCTGGCCCATGTAGACCCGTAAGTACTGGTGCTCATCGGCCTGTGCTGGCCCCCATACTTTCAACAGCAGGTGGCGATGGGTCAGCACCCGATTGGCATGGCATGCAAGCTCATGCAGAATTTTGAACTCTTTGGGGGAAAGATCGACCACTTTGCCTTTTAAGGTCACTTCATGGCGGGCTAAATCGATGCGTAAATCCTGCACCTCTAGTATTTCGCCTTCACCGTGCAACGCCTGTACCGCACGGCGTTGCAGGCTGCGTAGATGGGCCTGTAACTCTTCCATTATAAAGGGTTTTACCAAGTAGTTATCGGCGCCATTGTCGAGGGCCCGAATAATCTCGGCTGGCTCGTTGCGCACCGAAAGCACCATAATAGGCGTATAGATTTTCTCGGCGCGTAGCGTTTGTATGACTTGCTGGCCATCAATATCGGGCAAGCCTAAATCCAGCAAGATTAAATCTGGACGGATGGCACGGGTTAACCGTATCCCTTCACCTCCACTCTCGGCCTCTTCAATGGCGTAACCACTATGGATAAGGCCAATTTTTAAAAATCGCCGGATTTGCGGTTCATCCTCAATCAGTAAAACTTTTATCTTATTGCTAGACATGTTTCGATGCTTTCGTTGTCGGCTCAGGCACTATCATAACCTCTATGCTAGGCAGCAACACATTCACCATTAACCCATGCTTGCCATTGGCTCTTGCATGGGCCGTAATCGTACCACCGTGGGCTTCAACAATAGCGCGGCAAATGGCCAGACCAAGGCCGCTGCCGGCTTGTTTTTTATCGGCAAACGAACTGCGGTAGAACTTATCGAAAATCTTGGTTAATTCGGTACCTGGCACGCCTTGGCCATTATCGATGACCTGCAGCAGCAGCTGGTTATGTATATCCGGACCACTGAGTTTTACTAACACTTTTTGACGTTTAGGCCCATACTTTGCTGCATTTTCCAGTAAATTGTACATCACCTGAGAAAGCAGCAGTTCATCACCCTTTACACCTAGATTCTGTAAGGTGTTTTCTACAGTTATTGTTACGCCCGGGTAGGCTTCTTGAACACGCTTGGCCGTGCTACTGATGGTATCGGCGAGGTCAATGGATGTTTTCCGGAGTACCATGGTGCCCGATTCTATCCCCGCCATATCGAGCACATTGCTTACAATCCTTTGGAGTCGCTGGGCTTCGGCATAGGCGGTCCGGATGAGCTCTTGGCTCTCTTTCTTCGGCAGTTTATCCTTGTGCAGCATAAGTGCGGAGAGCCCGCCAATCACGCTCACGAGCGGTGTTTTCAGATCGTGAGACACACTCGCCAAAAGCGATGAGCGTAGGCTTTCGCGGTTAGCAAGATAGGCGGCATTGGTTTTTTCTTTATCCAGTTCAACGCGCCACACTGCGCCTGCCAATAACCGCGTAAAGGTACGCAAAAAGTCGGTGAGGGCATAGGTTTGGTAAAGACTATGGCCATTGCTGTGCCGCACCCCTAAAATGCCAAGCATTACTTGCCCTGACTGTACGGGGCACCAAATATAGCCATGGGTTTCGGTTTCTGGTGGGGCCGTAACATACCCGCTTTGCAAAGCCTGTGTCATGCTTTCAAAGTCTGCGTCGTTTAACTTTACGTTATCCATTAGGCTTACATGGTTGTGCTCGATGCTGCCATACACCACATGAATGCTTAAACCACGCCGCAGAATTTCCATTGCGGTTAAAATTATTTCGTTGGTCTTATCGAGATAGCTGACATCGTAAACCAAGCGCAGCAAAGCATGCGTATAGTTTTCTTTAGTCTTTTGGCTGGCCTCCCAGATGGTACGTACGTGGGTCACAAGCAGCCCTGCCAACAAACTTACAAAAAGAAGTATGAACACCAAGGGCGACATAGGTAGCCATTCCGAGCGAGAAGCCAATACCCCTAACCCCACGATTGCTGCCACCACGTACCAGCCCAGCGGGGTTGGCATATAGGCTGCCCAGGTTAATTTATGCGCCGCCGATTCATGATTCCGCAGGCTCAACTGGCGGGCTACATCACCGGCATGCGCTGTTACCAAACTAAACATGGTCTCGCGCAGGCGGTGCAGGTTTGCCAAATTCAGGCTGGGTTCTGTACGAGTTCTTGGCTTGCTGAACGGCCACTCCAACTCTCCTGCGATATAGCGGTTAAGCACCGTCTGCGGGGGGATATCGCACACATGGTAATCGATGACGTGCTGGCGCAGAAACATGCGATTCAAGCTGGCTTCACGGGGCCAGTTAAGAGGGGGGTTGAGAATATCGTTTACACCTTCATAGGCTACCATCGGCAAGGTGCTTTCAAAGACCAGTGGGTTTTTAAGGAGTACTTCCAGGGTGCGCTGAAATACCGCGTATTCATCGTGCGTTAAAAGCGGGTTTACCAAGCACGGCAATACCACCAGTGTGGGGTTATGCTCTAAAATCGCCGCAACAGCCCCGCTGTTTTGTAAACAGATAGGCGCCTTAAAGCCTGCCCCCAAAGCTTTAAACGCCTGCAACTCGTCGGCATGATTGTAAACACACAGAACCCCCGCGCGACCTTTGGGCGTTAGGTTTTGTAGCTTTTGCAGCAAGGTTCCCCAGGCCGCTGCCCCGGGGACGATTTCCAGATAGATTTTAACTTTAGCACTCAAGGCATCGGCCCAATCCTAAGGTTAAAAGGGGTACGAAGACTGCCCCCCCTACTCTTGCGCCGCTTCTTTCACAACCGCAACCTTGGTGATGCGGTTGGCTGGCTCGCGCACGCCATCGGCGGTTGGCACCGGTAGGTTGGTTTCGCCATAGGCGGCAAGGTCGACATGGGCGGTGTCAGCAACATCAATGCCCAAGTACGACGCGACTGCATCAACGCGACGCTGCGAGAGCACCCGATTATACGCTTCGCCACCGCTTCTATCAGCAAAGCCTTGCAACGCCAGCTTTTTGGTTGGGCTAGCTTCGTCACGCAGGGCCGCATGCAAGGTATCAAGCTTGGCGCGGGCGGCAGGGGTAAGCTTTGCACTGTCCCAGTCAAACATGATGTCATCGATCATCACAACATCGTAAAGCACCTTATCAGGGGCCATGACTGCCATGGGGGCGGGAGTATCAAGGCTATTGATAAGCGTGTTAAAATCGCGGCACCGATAAAGATTATGGGACACATTGGGTTCGGCTTGCTGGTGCAGCGCCAAGCAATCGTAGGCCACTTGGGCTTGTGCCACGGCTTGTGGGTACTCCTGTATTTTGGCTGGGTTATCCAGCACGCGCATCAGGCGCATACGGCCATTGGCCAATACGTCGCGTGATAGGCGCACGCTGCGCACGTCTTCTGGCATTAAAGGTAACACGCGGTTGCCTTGTTGTACGGCGACTGCACGCCCACGCATGATGGTGGCGTCGGGCATATCGGTACTATCGTTGTCTTCAAACCCAGCTGCGGTGACATACTCCTTCGCCAGATAGTCTTCAAAGGCTGGAGAGGTTGGGCTCCACCACCACGCTTGGGCTGGTTGTATCACGAGGTAACTGGCGCACGCTAACAAGCCGATGGAGCCAACGCTGCCGAGGTGACGAATACTATGTTTCATGAGTTTATCTCCTATCAAAGCGCCGCCTGAACGGCAGGGTTATCGTAAAAATAAGGGGAGGCATACGCCTCCCATACTTGTCTTACTTGGCAACACCCGGCATAGCGCTGGGCGACTTTTCAGGAGGCTTGGCCATGGTTCTATCCAAACCATCATGGCTGGCAGCACCCGCTGCTTTGGTTAGCTTTGGGTCGAAGGCATCTTCCATCACCTTCAGCTTTTTCTCGGCATCTTCTTTGGCCAATCCGTAATGATCTTTCAGCTTACCCAAAAACTGTTCATGCTGGCCTTTATACAGCATAATATCATTATCGGTGAGTTTGCCCCAGGTTTCCTTCATCTTACCCTTCATTTGGGCAAAACGGCCTTCTGCTTGATCCATGTTCATCATGAGACGAACTTTCTCTTGGTTGAGGTTTGTACCACCGAAGGCAGCACTGCCCCAACCTTCCGCCCTTAACAGATAAATTACGATACCAACTCTATAAGGCTTTTATAAAAAAAGCGTAATGCCTTCACAGACGCCCTAGGCCTAACCCATGGTATTCACTGCATACCATGGGCGTTCCCCGAAGGCGTCAGACATCCCTGCTCGCCGACTCCACCACCCCATGCCAGGCTTGTTGAATGGCTTGGATGTGGGGGTTAAGGTAGGGATAGGCCGTGGTATCCTGCGTAATGAACTCCATGGCTGCGTTCACTTCAAACACCAGCAGGCGGCCGTTGGGGAGGCAGGCGCCGTCGATACCAAACACATCCAAACCTAAATGAGTATGAAGCTGGGACAGCCCCGTTAAAACGTCAGGCGCAAAGTTGGCCATGCCGCGCGCGAGAAATGCCTCTTCGGTCTCCTTGCGGGTCGGATTATTCAACATAAAATTTTTGCGCGTGCTCATGTGCACATTCCATTCCTCGCCAATGATGTGGTGGCGCAGATGGGGCTTGCCACCAATCATGACGATACGGATTTTCTGATATTCATGTGCCGCATTTTTATAATCGTAAAATTCGGTGGCGTAGTAGGCGATTTGGCCATTGAAGGCAAAGCTATCGAGCAGCGCCTCATCGGCAGCGGAATCAAGTTTGACAATATCCGAACCATTATGCTTGCCCGCAGGCCGAATCAGCAACGGCCAAGCAAGACTGCGGGCCTTCAGGTGCGCCATAAAATCGTCGCGGCTGGCGGGGGTAAACCGCACCGTGTGTGGCACCACCAGGCCGGCCATGCCTTGGGCTGCCGTGGCGATGGCATCGCGCCGCGTTTTCATAATACCTTCTGGCCAGTTCAGCACGCGTAAAGCAGGCCAATGCTCTTTGAGTTGTTTAAGAAGCTTGTGCAAGTTGGCCAGCTCGGTGGGGAAGATATCGGCATCGGCGATGGCATTCACCAGCACCGCGCCTTGAGGTATTTGTGACTGTGTTGGCCCCACATACATTGTTGCACTTTGCCAACCTGCGGGCAGGCCCAGGCTTTCGGGCGTGCTGTTGCCGGGCACTTCCAGCACCGCGCCTTCGGTGGGGGTGATGCGGTGCAAGATTACCTGCTGGCCGTTCTGGTAGGCCTTGACGTAAATCACCTGCGGCCTACGCGCGTGATTGTGGGGATTCTTTATCACAATGCTTTTATAAACGACTGCCTTAGAATACCAAGGCCATTGCACCGCCATCAGGCATTTTCTATTCTATGCCTTATGAATTACCGCGCCCGCACCCTGCTCCTCACCACCAGCAGCATGGCGTTGCTGGCGGGTGTGGCCGCCTATGCGGCGCCGAGTTATGTTGTTGATGCCACCAGCCCCAGCGTTATCATCAGTGGCACGCTCACCAACAGCTCCGACCACGCGGTGTTCATCAACAACGGCAGTACGCCCGTAAGTGTCACCCTTACCAGCACTTCGTCGATCACCGGTGGCAGTATCACAAGCTCGTCTGTTTATATCGCCGAGAGCAGCCAAGAGCTTATCTTAACCCAGGCCCCCTCAGCGACAATTACCGGCAACAATGGTGCCCCTGCTGCGGCTGATACACCTGGTGACAATGGCTCTCGAGGTCTCGAGGTGCGCGGGTTAAGCACGACTT
>JAIXXE010000047.1 GCA_027490875.1 Alphaproteobacteria bacterium | reverse complement strand
CAGGCGGGGGCGACCCTGTGCTGTTTCAGCACATTTTTTGGTTCTATTCCCACCCAGCCGTGTACATCATGATTCTGCCCGTGTTTGGCATGATTAGCGAAGTGCTGGCCACCCATGCGCGCAAGCCGTTGTTTGGCTACCACAGCATGGTGTGGGCGATTATTGCAATTGCAGTACTGGGACAGATGGTGTGGGCCCACCATATGTACAGTGTGGGGATGGATATTGCCGCGCAGCTGATTTTCATGACCATGACCATGCTGATTGCGGTGCCGACGGGGATTAAGATATTTAACTGGCTGGCCACCCTGTGGGGTGGGCAGATAAGCTTGACCGTGGCGATGAAGTTTGCCATCGGGTTTGTGGTGCTGTTTACCGTGGGTGGCCTCAGTGGCGTGGTGCTAAGCTCGGCGCCGGTGGATTACATGATGCACGACACCTACTACGTGGTGGCGCATATTCATTATGTGTTCGTGACCGGCAGCTTCTTTGGCATGATGGCGGGGCTGTACCATTGGTTCCCGAAAATGACGGGGCGGATGATGTCGGAAAAGATTGGCAATTGGCACTTTTGGCTGAGTTTTATCAGCGTGAACCTGACTTTCTTCCCGATGCACTTTCTGGGCATGATGGGGATGCCGCGCCGCATTGCCGATTATAACCCTATCTATGCCGACTTAAACATGCTGTGCACGGTGGGGGCGTTCCTGTTTGGGATTACCCAGCTGCTGATTGTCTGGAACGTTTGGTACAGCGCCAAAAAGGGCAAGAAGGCCACCGACAACCCTTGGGGTGGCACCACACTGGAGTGGACGCACACCAGCAGCCCGCCGCACGAGCATAACTTTGCCAAGCTGCCGGTGTGGACGCACAAAGAAGCCTACCCTCACCACTAGCCGCACCCTTAGGGCACACCCTTGGCAACCCCCATGCGCGACCCACTCACCCTGCAAGGCTATCAGGCGGCGGTTGACCGCTGGATTACCCAGATTGGCGTGCGCTACTTCGACCCTTTAACCCAGCTGGGCGTGATGATGGAGGAGGTTGGGGAAGTGGCGCGGCTGCTGATTCGCACCGACGGCGAGCAGAACTGGAAAAAAGGCACCGAACCCGCCGACCCCAATGCCGAGCTGGCAGCGGAGCTGGCCGATATTATGTTCTGCGTAGCCTGCCTTGCCAACACCAAGGGGATTGACCTTGAAGCAGCCTTGCTGACCACGATGGAACGTAAAGGCCAGCGCGATGCCCTGCGGTTTGTTGAGAACGAAAAGTTGCTGAAGTAAACGCTTAAATGGCTGACTTAGCTGCGCTTAAAGACCATGTGTGCGCCTTGGCTCATCAACCGCCGTTCATCCACGCAGCGTGGTTTGTCGAGCATCATTTGGTGATTATTGAACAGCTGGTGCAAGAGCTTTGCGACCGTCACCCCGCCGCTGATCGTACCCTTTGTTTGGCTATGGTGTGGGTGCACGACTGGGGTAAAATCCTGACCAACAAAGGGGATGATGAGGAGGATGCAACGCGGGCGCAGATTCGCGCTACTCTTCCAACCTTTGGCTTTAGCCCCACAGAGATCGCCAAAATTCAGACGATTTATGAGGAAATGGAGTCGCTTAAGCCCCACGGGCCAGACTATTTGGTTGAAACCAAAATCATTTCAACCGCCGATGCCACGTCGCATTACATTGGGCCATTTTTTGCGATTTATTTTCAGGAGTATCACCATCTGCCACTCGTCGATTTGATTGCGGGGAATCAGAGGAAAATTGCCCGAGATTTCCAAAAGATTCTGCTACCCGAAGTGCTGCCGTTGGTTCAACCCCGTATGCAGCTGATAGCCGAGTACCATACCGTCAACCGCCCGCAGCGGTGGTTGGCCTAACGCCGCTGGCCACCCAACAGCTTGGCCATCCCCGCTAATCCACCAGCGCCCTTCATCATCTTAGCCATCTGATTGAGTTGATCGAGCTGCTTCACCAGCTTGTTCAGCTCGCTGACTTCCCGCCCCGCACCTTTGGCGATGCGCAGGCGCCGCTTGCCGTTGAGCAGGGTTGGGTTTTTACGTTCCTGCGGCGTCATGGAATCAATCAAGGCCAGCTGGCGTTTGAGGGTTTTTTCCGCTTGGCCATCGGCCAGCTTTTCCTGCAGCTGCGTTTTCATTGCGCCCATGCCGGGCATTAAATCCAGCATCGAGGCAAAGCCGCCTAGCCGGTTAAGCATTTGCAGCTGCTTTTTAAGGTCGTTAAAATTAAGCCCAGCGCCGCTGAGGAACTTTTTTTCCAGCGCCGCCGCTTCATCCTGGTTGGTGGCGGCCTGTACCTTTTCCACCAGCGCGACCACGTCGCCTTGGCCTAAAATTCGGCCAGCTACGCCAGCGGGGCGGAAGGGTTCCAGCTGGTCCAGCTTTTCGCCCACCCCAACAAAGTGGATGGGGACACCTGTAATGTGCCGCAAGCTTAACACCGCGCCACCGCGCGCGTCGCCATCAAGGCGTGTCAATATCAGGCCCGTCAGCGGCACGGCGGCTTTAAAGGCTTCGGCCACGGGTACGGCGGCTTGGCCAGTTTGGGCGTCGGCCACCAGCAGGGTTGCAGTGGGTTTGGCCAGTTTATGAATGGCTTGAAGTTCGGTCATCAGCGCGTCGTCCAGCACGGTACGTCCGGCAGTGTCGAGAATCAGCACGTCGTAGCCCTTGGCTTCCTGCAGGGCGGCCTTGGCGCGGGTGAGGGGATTGGTACTGGCATGATTCAGCACCCCGCAACCAACCCGTTCGGCCAACTGTTGCAGCTGTTCAATCGCGGCGGGGCGGTAGACATCCAGGCTGGCCAGCAGCACGCGCTTGCTCTGTTTTTCCTGCAGCCACTTGGCAAGTTTGCCCGCACTGGTGGTCTTCCCGCCGCCTTGCAGGCCGCACAGCAGCAACACGGCGGGTTGGGGGCTGCGTAGCTCGAGGGGCGTTTCCTCGCCCAGTAAGGCAACCAATTCGTCGTAAACAATCTTCACCACCTGCTGGCCGGGGTTGATGCCCTTCAAGGTGGCATCGCCAATGGCTTTGGCTTTGACGTTACCGAGCAGCTGTTTGATGGCGGGGAGGGCTACATCGGCCTCCAGCAGCGCCACGCGCAGCTCGCGCAGGGCGGCTTCTACGTCGGCTTCGGTCAGCACGCCTTTGCCGCGCAGCGAACTCAGGGCGTTGCTTAGCTTGTCTTGCAGGAACTCCAACATGCAACACTCTGTAGCAAATTGGTTGCTTGGCGGCAAGCAAGGGTTTCGGGTAGGGTTCACTCATGATGCGGTTTTTGTGCTTGCTGGTGTTGCTGCCTACGGTGGTGGTGGCCTTGCCGCGCGTGGGGCCACTGGATGGCACGCTTGGCCCCACCTTGCCTGCTGTTGCCTTACCGATGCTGGGCGGAGAAGAAGAGCTGCCCAATACGGCGCTGCCCAAGGCTTTGGAGGCCAAGGGGCTGCTTGCTCCTGCAACTCTGGAATGGGCCCGCATTGAACTGGATGCCCGCGGTGCCGAGCGGACGCAGGCGCTGGAAGCCTTAACGCGTTTAAGCCTGCTGCAGGATGCCCCCCTTGCGGCTGAAAATTATCTGCAGGTGTTGCAGGCACAAAACCCCACTTACGATGTACCGGAAAATATATTGCTGGCGCAGCTGGTGGCAGAGGTTTCTACCACCCAAGCGCTGACGGACTTACAAACACGCTTCCCCACCACCAAGGGCAGTGTGACAGCCCGTTGGGCCGATGTTTGGCGGCAGGCTCATACGGGGCAGATTCGGCAGGCTTGGGGGCTGCCCGAGGCCACCCAGCTGCAACAGCGATTGGATGAACAGGCTGCTGTAGCCACAACCCAGTATAATCTGGCGGTGGGGTTAAGTATGGTGCCGGGGTTAGGGCAGGCTAGCTTAGGTAAGTACGGCGCAGCGGCGTTGGAACTGTTGGGCTGGTTGGTGTTTGGCTGGGCGTTTTACAGTGCTTGTCGTTACCGCCATTATGCCTACGCGTTTGTGTTTGTCTTCCCGTGGGTTGGCCTGTGGCTGCACGCGCCAGTGAATGCTGCCATCGCCGCCGAAGCTGCGGCGCGGCTCGCGCGGGCCGAAGCCATGCAAACGTGGCAGGATTTGCGGCCCACCTATATTCCTGCTACATAGCACCCTATGGGGTGGCTGAGTAAAATTACCGCAGGGCTAAAGCGTAGCGCGCAGGGCGTGGCGCAGGCCGTTAAAGTAAGCCTTAACCTGCATGCCAAACTTACCCCCGAGCTTTATGATGCCCTGGAAGCCGCGTTGCTGGCTGCCGATTGCGGAGTACCAAGTACCCATAGAATTTTACCCGAGCTTGAAGCCGCTGGCCTGCCCGAGCCTTTAACCGAACAGGCCTTGAAAGACCATCTGGCGACCCTGTTGGCCACCTATTTGAAGCCCTTGCAGCAGCCACTGGTGTGGTCGGGGACAGGGCCAACAGTCATTTTATTGGCTGGTGTGAACGGCAGCGGCAAAACCACCACGGCGGGTAAACTGGCCGCCCAATATGCGGCAGCAGGCAAAGGGGTGGTGGTGGCCGCGGCCGATACCTTTCGGGCCGCCGCCGCCGAGCAGCTGGCCGTATGGGCAACCCGCGCAGCCGATACCGCCAGCAGCAAGGGTTGGGTGAGGTTGGTGCAGGCCAGCAGCAATGGCGCCGATAGCGCGGGTGTGGCCTACCGCGCTGTTGAACAGGCTTTGGCGCAGCAGGCTGAGGTGGTTATTATAGATACCGCCGGGCGGTTGCCAAATCGCAGCGACTTACTGGCCGAATTACCCAAAGTGATGCGGGTGGTACAAAAGCTATTGCCTGCCGCGCCGCATCACCGTTGGCTAGTGCTGGATGGCATGTTGGGCCAGGCCACACTGCCGCAGGTGGCAGAGTTTGATAAACAAATCGGCCTGACAGGTTTGGTGGTGACCAAACTTGATAGCAGCGGCAAGGCCGGGTTTTTGGTGGCGCTTGGCCAGCAGCCTAACCCGTTGCCCGTGCATTATGTGGGGTTTGGCGAATCGCTTGACGATATCGGGCCCTTTGATGCGACCGCCTTTGCCCGTGGTTTAGCTGGGCTACCCGAGTAGCCCCACGCGCGCCATGCTGCCCGAAATCCGGCCACTGCCAACGACCCTGGCGAACCAGATTGCCGCGGGCGAAGTGGTGGAACGACCCGCCAGTGTGCTGAAGGAACTGTTGGAAAATGCGCTCGATGCTGGCGCCACGGCGCTGCATTTGCAGCTGGATGACGCTGGTCTAACACGGTTAGTACTGACCGATAACGGCCACGGTATGCGGCCCGACCAACTGCCCTTGGCGCTGGCCCGCCATGCCACCAGCAAGCTGCACACGGCAGCCGACCTATTTGGCATCCGTACCTTTGGGTTTCGGGGGGAAGCGTTGCCGAGCTTGGCTTCGGTCAGTCGCCTGACGCTTACCAGCAAAACGGCCGAGCAACCCGAGGCTTGGCAGGTAACGGCCCAGGGCGAACTGCGCCCCGCCGCACACCCCAACGGGACCCGCGTGGAGATTGCCGACCTGTTTTATGCCACTCCCGCCCGCCGTAAGTTTTTAAAGAGCGTGCGGGCCGAAAGCTTGGCGCTGGAAGCGGTGTTGAAGGCCCTGCTGTTGGCCCAGCCGCAGGTAAGCCTGAAGGTGGTGGCCGACGGCGTGACGACGTGGGATGTTCCTGCCGCCCAGATTGGCAGTGCGGAAGCTTGGTTGCAGGGGTTGCGCCAACGCGCGGGTGTGGTGCTGGGCGAAGGGTTTGCGGCCCAAGCCTTACCGGTGCAGTCGCACAACAACTCGGGTACGTTGCAAGGCCTGACTGGCCCGGCCACGCTGCATGCCGGTAGCATGGCCAAGCAGTGGATGTTCATCAACGGGCGGCCGGTGAAGGAACGCGCGCTGCTGCAGGCCCTGCGGCAGGCCTATACCGACCGTCTGCCACCCGGCCGGCATCCGCTTGGGGTGCTGTTTCTCTCGCTCCCCTTTGAAGATGTGGATGTGAATGTGCATCCTGCCAAAACCGAGGTGCGGTTGGCCCAACCCGAAGCCGTATTCAGCTTGGTGTTGGGGGGTGTGCGGCAGGCCTTGGGTGCCCACAGTTGGCAACCTGTTCATGCCAGTCGGCTGAATCCTGCGGCGGCTGTAACCAAGGCGGTGGCAACACAGGCTGCGTTAGCCTTTCAGGCACCACCGCTTAAGTTGCTGAAGGGTGAGGGGCCTGACGTTAACGATGACCAGTCACGCCCTGCCAACGACGCGTGTGATGCTGCACCCGAACAGCACCCTTT
>JAIXXE010000039.1 GCA_027490875.1 Alphaproteobacteria bacterium | reverse complement strand
ACGTTGTAGGGCAGGTTCCCTACAACCCGTCTGGCTTGGGTTTGTCGCAAGAGGCTCGGCCAATCGGTTGCGAGGGCGTCGCCCGCTTGCACCTGCAAAGGGCCACCGGGTTGGGCTTCGGGCCATTGTTGCAAGTGCTGCACGCAGCGTGGGTCAAGCTCCAGCGCTATTACCCGATAGCCCCTTTGCAGCAGCGCGCGCGTTAAGGCCCCCTCACCCGGCCCAATCTCAATCAGGGGGGCGCCTGCCACCAAGTCTTCCGTACAGGCTTGGGCAATCCGGCCAATCACCAGCGGGTCGTGCAGCCAGTGCTGCCCCAGATGCTTCCGTGTCGGCAGCGTCATAAAACAGCGTTACAGCCGTATATCCACAAAGGCTCGTTGGCGAAGCTCGCGCATCAGCCGCCGTGCTTCCAATTCGGTACGACTGGCCCGCAGATTTTGCGACACACGTTCACGCAAGGCCAACAGTTCAGGAGGAATGACCTGCCGTGTCCCTGCGACAAAAATTGTTGATAGCTGCGCAGGGGCTACCAGAATATCTGTCCAGTGGCCGGGCTTGGTTTGCAGCACAGCCTTGGCAACATCGGGCTGCAAGGCCTCTGCCTTCACCCAGCCCAGCGCCTGACTTTGTGGTAACTGTAATCGGTTTGAGGCAGAGTCCAGCAAGGCCATGACTGCTTGCTCGGTTGTGGCGGCACGACGCCCTTGCTGCAAGGCCTTTTCTAGGTTTGGGCGCAACAGCGTATCGCTGGATATTGCCCCCGCCAATAAAAAAAGCTTGTATTGGGTTTCTGGTTGCATGGCCAAGGCATTATCTTGGCTGCGGCGGTCGTTGACGCGCACCAGAACCCACCCTTCAGGGGTACGGATGGGCATCGAAACGTCGCCAACACTCAAGCCCCCAATCACTGTTGCCAGTTCAGAGGGAATCTCGGCTGCGGTTAACCACCCCAGCTGCCCCCCCGCAACGGCGCTTGGGGCGTTGGAAACCGCTTTGGCCATGGTGGCAAAAGCTCCAGCGCCATCTTTGGCCGCTACCAACTCGCGCCGCAACTCCATCATCCGGGTGCCGGTATCCGGCTCGGTTACCGAGACAGACGTTGTAGGTGAAGCTTTTTTGGGCATATCCAACGCTAGGAAAATAACAGAAAGGTTGGTTTCGGTACGGTTTTGAGTCTTGCTCATTTCCTCAATCAGCTTATCGATTTCAGCCGTACCTAACTGTACCCGTGGGGCTACGGCCACCTGCTGCAAGCGGGCCCACGTGCCTTCCGCGCGCATTTTGCTGTCGGCGGCCTGCGCGAGGCCACGCGTCAGTTCAGCCCAACGTTTTTCACCCATGCCGCTGATGGCCTGATCCTTTTCCAGCTGCAATTCAACGCGTGTAAGCTGTACGCCAATCGACGCGGCATATTGCTGTTGCAGCGTTTCATCGACCAGTTCGGTGAGGGTACGACGCAGCAACGATCTTTTAATTGCCGGGTTGGTCAAATCCAAATCAACGGCCCGTGCGGTGAGCGTCGCACGCGCTTCAAGTTCACTTTGGGTAATGATGGCCTCGTTCACCACCGCCACAATTCTATCCTGAGAGGCTGCCCAAGCCATGCCCGATTGCCCAAGCAACCCAACCAACAGAAGATATCCCAGCAAGCGTTTCATAGGTGCACCCTAGCGGGAATCGTCAGCAAATCCAACCCCACGACCAAGCGTGAGGAGCTGAAAATTTATCAGGTAATCATTGCTTGGTTTCAGGTTGTTATTCACAAACCCCTTGCGGCGGGCCAAAAACTCAATCGCGTAGCAATCTCGCAACCACGTAAGCCCAGCCTCAGCTTCAAGCAGGCTATCGGTACGAAAGTCGTGTTGGCTACGCCCCCTAAGTTCCCAATTGGCCGATAGTGGTAAGGTCATTTGGGTATTTAAGTTATCGCTGCGTTCATCCAAAAAGCTGTACGTCGCATTAAGGCGTGGCCCCGTGGTAGCCTGCCCCAGCCGGAGCCCAGAATCCAACCGACGCAGCTGCCAGCTACTGTTATCAAGCCTTAATCGGTTATTCACTCCAAACCATGATACCGGGTTGGCCTCAGCATCGGCCACCCAATCACTCGCGCGGGTGCTCGCCCCGCCACTTAAGGGGAGGGCATTGTCATCGTATTGACGCACCGATTGGCCTACAAACAAGCGGTATCTGGTGTCATCAACGGGGCCCCAGCGGCTATCAAGCCCATACACCAAGCGCGGACCTGTTTCCACGCGGTCGAGGCCAGCGAACCGGCTTGGCTCGAACAGATTGGTGGTTTCAAGTTCGTAGGCAACGCTGTCCTCATTGGGGATTTTGCTTGCCAAATTACCCCCGCGCGGCGACACCGCCGCCAGTACCTGCGGCACCAACTGATGCTCGCCGGAGGCATTGAGGTAGGGCTTTTCCCACATCACTGTCGCCTCGGGGAGCAGACGGGTCAGCACCCCGTTTTTACGCCCACTGATGCTATAAAAATCGGCGCGCCCTGTGGCCCCAAAGGTTACTTTGCTGCCATCGTCGAGCCACCACGGCACGCTATAGGCCAAACGGTTGGCCATCCGGTGGGTATCGGTGCCCTCACCACGGTTAAGCTGCAGTAAATCGCCGTTTACCTCTAGCTGGCCTCCCGCTGGGCCCAGCGCCCACCAATGCCGAAGCTGCAATTGTGGCATGACCTGGGCGGTTTGGGCGGGAATGGAACGCGGGTTCAAATCCTGAAAATGTTTAATGTTCCCACCAACAAAGGTGTTGGCGGCACCCCATTCCCAAAAGGCCGTGCTGGTGAGATAGGGGTCATTGCGTTCAAAAAACTGATTAAGGTAACCGTCGTCGCTGGCGACCGAGGCATTCACCCCAATGCGCTGTTGCTCGGAAAGATTATACTGGGCCTTTAACTCGGCATGAGACCGTAAACTGCCAACCCCTGCAGGCAGACCGCTGTCGTTCAACATGCTGGTTTTAAGCTCGGTTGTCAGGTTGGTACCAACCTGACGGCGTTCAAGTATTAGCTGGGCTCCGCGCGAACTCATCAGGCGCGTATTAAAGGTATAGTCGGCATTTTCAGTTGGGCTCCAGAGGTAGGCCCCTAAACTCACCTGATCACCCAAGGTCTCACTGCGGCCAAAGCTGGGCGGGACGAGCCCACTTTGGGGTTTATCCGTGCCCAAGGGGTGCCGAAACCACGGCACGTAGGCTACCGGTACACCATAGATATCCAGCGTTGCGTCGCGGTAGGTCATGGTGCCTGCGGCCTGATTGTAGCGGGCCTCGCGGGCTTCTATCTGCCACGGCAAAGCCTTATCGCCACAGCGCTGGCACGGCGAATATTTTACCTGATGAAACGTCAGCTCCGTCCCCGAGATTTCGGCCCGACTGGCCTGACTAACCTCGCCTAACCCAGGCAGAGCCAACCGTAATTGCTCGAGGGCACCCTGCTTCAAGTCGCCGGTCAGTTCCAGGCGATTGACACGCAGCGTGGTTCCTTCAGGGTTGGTAAACACCACGTCATCCTCGGCCAACAAGCGATTTTCTGCGACCAGGTAACGTACCCGCTTGGCCTGCACCTGCCCCGCCTCGCCATGCACCGTCACAGGGTTACCGGTGGCCACCACTTCTGTCCCGCTGGCATCAAAGGTGATGTCGGTAGCTTCAAGATCAAATGGTGGGGAAGAGAGCGGAGGCGCGGGCTGGGCAATGACCACGACTGGAAGCAAGAGCACCCAAGCACTCGCAAGCAAGGCACGCCCATAACATTTCATGAGGGTTACGCTGGCGGGTGGCCCATGGTTCGTCAAGCGGGCGCGCGCGGTTGTAGGCTATTCTTCGCGCAGCCATGCCAGCATAAAGAGACCTACAACAAGCCCCACCACCACGGGCACCAGCGCAGCCAGCCAAGGGTCCAGCCGTCCGGCCAAGGCAAAGGCATTTGCCCAGTTACGCAGCAGAAAGAACCCAAACCCCACCATGAAACCGAGCGCAAGTCGTAGCAGCATTCCATTGGTCCTGGTCTTTTGTAGACCAAACGGAACAGCCAGAATTAACAGGGCTAAACAGAACAACGGCAAAACTACCACGCTTGCCAAGGCTACCTGATACGGCCCCGCCTGCCACCCGTTGGCCTTTAACACACCGAGCAGTGCAGAAAGCTGCCAGACATTCAGGGTTTGGGGCGGGTTAAGGCTGGCGGCCAACTGGCCCGGTGTTAGGGTGGTAGGGAGCACCAGACTGGCTTCGGTGGTCATTGGCTGATTGGGCCTGAGAACGTTCACATCTTGCAGCCGCCATTGTTGGGGTTGCAAGGTGGCCACCGCTGCATCAAACCGTCCTACTAAGGCGTTGCTGGCATTAAACACAAACATGGTGGCTGGTTTTAGTTGCGTGCCTTGTGCTGTTACTGTGCCGCCATACAGAAAGACAGTCTGGGCCACCATGCTTTGGTTCGCCACCAAATCCTGCCGCAACCAAAGGCTGCCCGAGGGTGTAAGCACACCACGCGCCATGTTTCCGCCAAGGCTATCTTGCCAAGTTTCGTAGCGGGTCATGAAGGTTGCTGCCACGGGGTTCAGCATAATCACTGCGCCCACGCCCACCGCAGCACAGCTTAGTAAGGCTGGAACCATCAAGCGACGAAGCGGTAAGCCGCTGGCACGCATGGCGGTGAGTTCCTGAGTGGCCTGTAATTGCTGAAGCCAGACCAAGGTGCCGAGCAGAATCGCAAAGGGTAAAATCTGGAGTGTTAAATCGGGTAACTGTAACAGGCTCATCATGGCCCCTGCTATACCAGCATGGGGGCTATCGGCCAGACTGCGCACTGCCTCCAGCACCGTGGTGAGTGCGAAAAACCCCAACAAGGCGAACAATGTTAAACCAGTGGCCACCAGCCACCGTCTGGCCAAATACCAACCCAAGGTTGGGGCATAGCCACGCCGTGACGGCACACGTGCAAGCTGGGGTTGCTGGGGCTGAGGTTGCGTCATGGTCGCATCGCCCGTTGCCACCAGTACCGGCCGGCAAGCGTAGCAACGGCGGGCCACATCATTTGGGCCCCAAAGGCCCACACAGCCCCTGCCTGGGTTTGCGTCAGCCACAAAAATTGTAAAGACACGCAGCCAATTCCGGCCAGGGCTGCCACAATGACCCCGCGCAGGCTGCTCTGTTTACGGCGGGCTGGATGCAAGAGTGCGGCAACAGCCAACATCGTAAGTGGCAACGGCAACAGTGGCCAGCTTAAGCGGTTGGCAACCTCGGCCCGCAAAGCAGCCGCACGGTTTGAATTGGTGGTGGGGGCTTGGGCTTCGGCCCAGATTGCCCCAAGACTACGCTCTTCTACTTCGGGGGTTCGTAACTCTGCAACACCGGTGGCCAGATGCGTGGTTAAATCCAGGTTAAAGCTGGCAAACTCCAGCATGGTGGTTTGACGCGGCTCGGCTTCTTGGCGAACCCCCTGCTCTAACCGCAATTGCGGAGTTTGGCTAAGGATGTCTTGCTGCAGAACTCCGTACTTCGCATACCATGTTACGGGCGCAGCAGGGTTGCGGGTATCGTGCACCAAAAGTTGCTCAAAACTGTT
>JAIXXE010000161.1 GCA_027490875.1 Alphaproteobacteria bacterium | reverse complement strand
GAACGACTGGGTGACCGAAACGAAGCTGGTGTTGTGCTGCTCCAGCACGGTGATGAGCTTGGAGAAATCGAACAGGCTGCGGGTCAGGCGGTCGATCTTGTAGACCACGATGCAGTCGATCTTGGCGCTGCGGATGTCCTGCATCAGCTTCTTCAGGGCCGGGCGTTCCAGCGTGCCCCCGGAATAGCCGCCGTCGTCGTAGCGCTCGGGCAAACACACCCAGCCCTCATGGGCCTGGCTGGCGATGTAGTTCTCGCCCGCCACGCGCTGGGCATCCAGGCTGTTGAACTCCTGCTCCAGCCCTTCCTCTTGCGATTTGCGGGTGTAAATGGCGCAGCGGAGCAGTTTGGGCGGGGTGGGTTTGGCGGTCATGCGTCGGCCCTCAGCTTGAAGAACAGGTGCCCGTTCCAGTGGGTGCCGGTGATCTTGCGGGCCACGCCGGAAAGCGAGCGGAACTTTTGCCCCTGGTAGGTGAATCCCTCCTGCCCCACCTCCACCTCGTGCACCACACCCTGCCATTCGCGGCACAGGCGGGTGCCCGGCAGCAGTTCGCATTTGGATGCGCGGGGTTTGGGGGCGGCCTGACCGGCGGCCAGAGCATCGAGCTGGGCTTTCACATCCTCCGGCAGGCCGCCGAAGGCCAGCTCCTGGATGCGGTAGGCCACCTTGGCCCGCAGGTGCCCGGCCAACGCGTGCGGCGGGGCCTTTTCGGCAAACAGGCTGTCGTGCAGCTCCCGCATCTCGGCGGACGATTTACGGCGCAGCGCCATCACGCGGGCGGCAATGCTCATTTTACTTTCTCCTTTTTGGTTGGTGCCTCACACACGCTTCCTTCCGCCCGGAAGTCCAGCGGTTCCCCGAAACATTCCACATAACGGCGCTTGTCGCTCAGGCGGACGATCCCATCCGCGAGCAGTTGTGCGGCCTCTTGCAGGGTTTCCCGGCCGGGCGGCGGGAGCGGGTCAGTGAAGTTGTCGATCATGGCAGCCTCCTGTTTGTGATGCTGGTTAGAGGTTAGCAGCACGCCCCACCAAACCCGAAATCGTTTGTTTTCTCAGGATTTCCTTTGTTTTCGCGCAACCGGCTGGGATGTGAGATTTTCGCAGCCGGGGGCCGGTGCGGACTGGCGCGCAAGGGCGGGTAAGGCGCGTTTCCTCCAGACGTCTGGAGATAACCGACCATCTGGAGAAACCGCTATCAATATTTTCATAAAGTTATGCGTTATCTCCAGTCTCCAGACCAGAGGCTGGAGATAACGTCTGGAGAAAACCAACCCTATGTTTTGATTATCCATTTATCTCCAGGGTGAATACCCTCTCCCTACGGGAGAGAGGGCTACCTATGGGTAGCCACTCTCCCCGTAGCGGAGTTCCCCCGGCGGCACCTCACCCCCACCGGAGGTATGGCTGATGATGCCGAGCGGTGGGTGGTTCTGCGTAACCGCGATGTGTCCAGCTGTCTGGACATATCCGACCCCCTGGACATATTGAAGCCATAAAATCCAAACGTTTAAGCGATATGTCCAGTGTCGGCACCCCCGGCTGGACATATCGTCTGGACACATCATTTCCTTATGTATTTCATCATTTTATATGTCCAGGGTGAATACCCTCTCCCTACGGGAGAGAGGGGGCTACCGTGGGTAGCCCCGCTCTCCCCGTAGCGGAGCTCCCCCGGCGGCGGTGGGCTCACCCTCCGGACACTGGCCTAGCACATTGCGCATTCCCACCAGCCGTTCGGAGATGTTTTGCGGTTTTTCCCTCCCTCCACTTTTTTTGCGCATCGCTTTGAAAGGCATGAGTTTTTGCGTGACATTCTCCCCGCAGCTCGGCGATGGTGATGGCAGGCGGGGGACAGTTCGGCGGCATCAAGCGGCGGACTTCTCCCCAAACAAGGAGAAAACCCGTGAGCACAGCCAGCGAACTCAGCAACGTCATCGCCGATCTCCAGCGTCCGGAGCTTCCCCCCGCCATGCTGGCAGCGCTCGCCGCGTCCCGGGAAGCGCGGGACAACCACGACAAGATCATCAAAACCATCCGCGAGTGCCAGCAGCAGCTTGAGGACACCACCGCCCGCAAGCAGGCGCTGTGCCAGAAGATCGGCGCGGAGAATGCGGTCTCGCTGGTGTTCGGCAAAAGCTCGAAAAAACTGGAGCAGGACGAAGCGGAATCGGCCCGGCTGACGCAGGAGATTGAAAAGCTGGAAGCGACGCTGAGCGCGCTGTCGCAGCTGAAGGAGGAGCAAATCACCGCCATCATTGAGGCGACCAGGAAGCTGAGGACAACCCGGCGCGACATGTGGCTGAAGAACGTCGATCAGCTCCAGGCCGTCTTGCAGGAGCAGGCGAATCAGGTCCAGGGGACCCTTGTGCTGGCGCGGCTACTGGACAAATTCTGCGACCGGGAGGTGATGACGCACCGCTTCAGGGAAGCCAACCTGACCAGCCTCACCAACATGCACGACAACCTGATCGGCGCGTCCCGCGCTGATCAGGACACCAGGCGCGGCGTGCACGAAACCGATCCGTATCCTCTCGCATCGGCATGGCATAAGCTCACGGAAAGCCTCCACAATGAAATGCATCGGCTGATGGATCTCTCCGAAGATTTGTCTGCAAAACGCCGCGCTGAACTAGAGGCCGCCGACATGGCAGCCCAGCGTGAAGCTTACAGAAAGCAGCGTAATCTCCCGGCCTGAGCGGCACGGGTCCTTCCTGGCCCTTCCCTTTATGCGGCGGGCTAAGGCGCAGGATGTCGCCAGCGTTAGGCGAAAAATCCGGGTTCGCACCTCACGCAGGCGTTGGCATAAAGTGGCGGTGTTCTTGGCTTGTTCAGTTATGTCGGGGCTGCGAACTGGGTTCGCAGAATACGTCGCAGGGATTTGAAAACTAACCGGCGCTACAAATTCGCTAAAGTTAGTTCCCTATACCTGTAATCGCACGCCAAATTTTTCCGAACCAATGGACAAAAAATGCCTTAGCTTGTCCTTCTCGATATGCTTCTACAAGTTCTTGATGTTGTTTATCAGCATGATTCCTTCGACGTTTTTCAAGTTCTAACTGAACTAAAGGTAGATTCTTCTCTCCAAAGATACGTTGAGCAATACCCAGTTCAAGCTCTTCAGTTGTTCTTTCCGCGATTGGTTTTTTCATAAGCCAAAGTTTAATCGATTAATTATATGTTAGACAAGCAGTATAAGATTACCTTTTTCGGTGCAGGGCCATGGCGGCGCCAAACAGCGCGGTGGCCTGGGCCAGCAGCTCGTCAAGGTCGTAGGCGCTGCCGATGGCCATGTTTTGCTCGCCTTGATGGGCATATTTCAGCCCTTCGGCGGCGCGGGTGGAGGCCACCTGCAGCACATCGCTCAGGGCAGCCAGGTTGGCGGTGATGGCCTGCAGCGTAATGTCGGGGTTTTGCTTGGTCATTGCGGTTCCTTTCGAGACCATGGATGCTTCAATTAAGTTGATTATCAAGAGAAATAGAAGCTTATTAAGAAATAAAACCTACTCTCCATAGGTTCAATTCTTTTGAATTTATGCTAAGTTTCGCTTTAGCTTAAGGGGAACTTATATGTTGTTGATTAATACTTGTCGGAAATTGGGGATGGCACATTAATGGCTCCCGTTAACCGCACCCCTAGCCTTGAAGCCGAAATCCTCATTTACACGACCCCAGATAAACGGGTCAAAATGGATGTTTTGTATCAAGATGAAACTTTGTGGCTCAGCCAAAAGCGCATGGCTGAGTTGTTTGGGCTCCAACCTCCTGCTGTCAGCAAGCATTTAAAGAATATCTTTGACACCGGGGAGTTGCGCGAGGATTCAGTTATTTCCATTTTGGAAACAACTGCCGCTGACGGCAAGAAATACGATACCCAATATTACAGCCTAGATGCCATTATTGCTGTTGGGTACAGGGTGAACTCCAAGGAAGCCACCCAGTTCCGTATTTGGGCAACTCAAACTCTGCGGGAATTCATCATAAAGGGTTTTGTGCTGGATGATGAGCGGCTCAAGAACGGTAATAAGTTTGGCATCGACTACTTTGAGGAGCTGTTGGAGCGTATCCGTGAGATTCGGGCTTCTGAACGGCGTTTTTATCAAAAGATTACTGATATCTATGCCCAGTGTTCGGCTGATTACGACCCGCAGTCGGATATTACCCAAACCTTTTATGCCACTGTGCAGAACAAGCTCCATTGGGCTATTCACGGCCACACGGCAGCTGAGGTCATTCAGAACCGGGTAAGCCGGAACAAGCCCAATATGGGACTGATGACCTGGAAAAATGCCCCCAGTGGCAAGATTTTAAAGAGCGACGTTACTGTGGCCAAAAACTATCTCAGCGAACAGGAGCTGGGGGAATTGAACCGGATGGTGACGATGTACCTGGATTTTGCCGAGTTACAGGCGACGCGCCACCGACTTATGAAAATGGAGGATTGGGTGGCTAAACTGGATGCCTTCCTTGCTTTCAATGAATACGAGATCATGGAAAGCCCTGGTAGTGTTTCAGCGGAAGCAGCCAAGCAGTTGGCGGAGCAGGAATACGAACACTTCCGGGTGGAGCAAGACCTCCGTTTTAAGTCCGATTTTGATAAATTGGTTGAAAAAACCAAACCCACTAAAATTAAGGACCCCCATTAATGCCGATTCTTCACTGGCTCAATCGTGAACAAAGAATAAAAGTTAAGAAATGATTAAATCATTTACCTATCCAGTGGTTGATCTTTTTGCAGGACCTGGCGGATTAGGTGAAGGATTTTCATCCATTGTTGGGAAACGTGGTCAACCTGTATTTAAATCCGTAGTTGCTATTGAGCGAGATATTCATGCCCATCAGACTCTGAGGTTGCGCCATTTCTTTCATCATTTTCAAGCAGATAAGGTCTCTGTGGAATATTATCAGTATGTTGCCGGAGAGATTTCTCTGGCGACGTTGGCGGAAAAGTTCCCCAAACAGTTTACAGAGGCCGGAGAGACTGCTTTGAGGATATCTCTTGGGCCAGACAGCCATGAGGAGGTTCAGAAGCTTATTCAGAAGCGGCTGCAGGGATGTAGAAAATGGGCGCTGGTGGGTGGTCCACCCTGCCAAGCATATTCCCTTGTGGGACGGGCCAGGATGAAAGGAAATCCCGAGTTCGAGAAAGATGAAAGGCACTTTCTGTATCGGGAATACCTGAAAATCATTGTTGACCATGCTCCTCCCGTTTTCGTTATGGAGAATGTAAAAGGTCTCCTGTCTGCAAAAGTTGACAAGCAGCCTGTGATTTACAGGATTCTCAAAGATCTTTCCAAGCCCAAAAAAGCTGTTTCAGACTATGAGAATGGTTTATCCTATAAGCTCTACTCTCTCACTAAGGAGGGGCATGTCACAGAAGACATTGACCCAGCCGACTTTTTGGTCAAGGCCGAGGAATACGGTGTTCCCCAAGCGCGTCACAGGATGTTTATTGTGGGTGTCCGGTCAGATATTGATGTTCGGCCTAGAGTATTGGAAAAAACCGAAGCCCCGACAGTTAGGCAGATTATTGGGGGTCTTCCCAAGATCAGAAGCACTATTTCCCGTCAGAAAGATGTTTTCAGTCAGTGGGAGGAAAACCTTCTTGCCTGTGCCCAAACTCCCTGGTTCAAACATATGATGAAGGATGGTCTGGCAGATGTAGGCCAACAGGCGAAGATTTATCTGCGGCAAGATATGCCCGAATACTCCTCATCGTCTTTTTACAAGGCTCCGCTTGTCATGACGGACTGGTTTGCTGATCCCAATATCCGGCATATACCTGACCATCAGGCACGAAGCCATATGGAATCCGACTTGCATCGTTATTTCTTCGCCGCGACCTTCGCAAAGGTACGGGGTCGAACTCCAAAGATCATGGATTTCCCTGAGAAGCTTCTTCCCAATCACAAGAATGTCCATGATCCGGAAGGCGATATCGTCTTTGCAGACCGTTTCCGTGTTCAGATGCCGGACAGAGTTTCCACCACCATCACTTCTCATATCAGCAAAGATGGGCATTACTTCATCCACTATGACCCATTACAATGCCGCAGTTTGACCGTCCGTGAGGCCGCCCGTCTCCAAACCTTCCCGGATAATTACAAGTTTGAAGGTAACCGGACTGCCCAATACCACCAAGTAGGTAATGCTGTTCCTTCATTCTTGGCTGCGAAGATTGCTAAGATTATACAAACCGTGCTGGATGAAATGCCCGACTGATGAGAGAGCG
The DNA here is from genome assembly GCA_027490875.1 of Alphaproteobacteria bacterium. GTDB lineage: Bacteria > Pseudomonadota > Alphaproteobacteria > UBA2136 > UBA6156 > JADCGN01. The sequence continues at coordinate 4,289 of JAIXXE010000161.1, read as the reverse complement.
CACTCTTCCCCCTAAGGCTGCTGCCCTTACAGAATCGATGCGGGATGTAGGCTATTCCCTTGAAACTGCCGTGGCTGACCTGATTGACAACAGCATCACGGCTCAGGCGCAGACCGTGGATATCTGGCTCCTTCCGAATAAACAGCCATTTTGCATGGCCATTCTGGATGATGGTAAGGGGATGACCGAGGATGAACTTATAGTAGCAATGCGGCATGGCTCGCAGAATCCGCGCCACGCCCGCCAGAAGGGCGATCTTGGTCGGTTCGGGCTGGGTCTCAAGACGGCCTCTTTCTCTCAGTGCAGGAAGATGACGGTGGTCAGCAGGCGTAATGGCAAGTTGGCCGGTGCGGAGTGGGACTTGGACTTCGTTGCCGAAAAGGATGACTGGATTATCAAGCTGCTCGATACTGAGGACATTGCTAAAGTGGCTTATGCCGACAAAATCGGTAAGAACGGCACGCTGGTACTCTGGGAAAAGCTTGATCGCCTTTCAGAAAATGGCGGTAAGGAAGCAAATGAATCTGTCCTGTATGCCAAGCTGGAAGATATTGATAAACATCTCTCTCTGGTTTTTCAGCGTTTTATGGAAGGCATTAAAGGCAAGCCGAAGCTGAAAATCTCCATCAATGGTCATGAACTGACTCCGTTTGATCCTTTCTGTCTGAACAACAAGGCAACCCAGCTGATGCCGGAGGAAACTCTGCGTGTCGGTGGCGATGAAATCCATGTCCAACCCTATATTCTTCCCCATCACTCCAAGCTTTCTCCTGCGGAATATGACTTTTACAAGGACAGGAGCGATTTTCTGAATAACCAAGGAGTTTACATCTACCGCAACAACCGCCTGATGGTATGGGGGGAATGGTTCCGTCTGGTACCCAAGAGTGAGTTGACCAAGCTGGCACGGGTCAGAATCGATTTCCCCAATACGCTGGATGAGTTCTGGACCATTGATATCAAGAAATCACGCGCTCACCCACCACATCAGGTCCGGGAAGAACTGAAAAGGATTCTGGGGCGTATCACGGACAGAAGTACCAGGGTTCACTCCGGCCGCGGGCAGCGGTTGTTTGACAGCGTACCAGAGCCTGTCTGGATCAGGTTCCCAGCCCGTAACGGCATAGCCTACAAGGTCAATCTGGAAAGCCCTGCCGTGGCAGCTTTCCTGCATTCTCTCACAGACCAGCAGGTGGATGCATTCAAGGAGCTGTCCAGTATCATTGAGCTTTCCATGCCGGTTGATGCAATTTATTCGGACTATTCAAGCGATCCCAAAGGTCTAAGCCGTGGCCTAGAGCTGGATGAGGAGGAAAACCGCCAGAAGATTTCAAGTGTCGCAGACATGCTCATGGCTGCCGGATATGTCACCCCGGAACAGTTGCGTATCGCTTTGAAAAATATAAAACCGTTTGCCAGCCGCTCTGAGCTGGTGGAGAAAATCATCAAGGAGAAAACCGATGTCTAATCTGCAATATCTGGAAAATGCGGTTGTCGGTCTGATTCTGTCGCGTAATCTCCAGCATCTCACCGCTGAGGATATCAGAAGCGAGGCCGTGAAGCTGGCGCCAGCCTTTGAGGTCAAAGGGGACGACCTTGAAAAGGTCATCCGCCAGGTGGAAGCCCGCTTGGTGATTGTGATGGGGGAAGGTACCTCTCTGGTTGACACGGATTCCGAGCATGATGACGAATGGCCGTCCAAACGGGAAATAGAATGGCACTACTGGAAGGATTACGCCAACCATCTTGAAGGCAGTGGCTGGCCTCCACTGGTAGCCCATAGCCTTGGAGATATTACCGCCAAGATTCTGGGCTTGCTCGAAGAGCCGGAAAAACCGGACAGCTGGGACAGACGCGGCCTTGTGATTGGTCATGTCCAATCCGGTAAGACAGCCAATTATCTGGGCCTCATAACGCGGGCAGCCGATGCCGGTTACAAACTTATCATTGTGCTGGCGGGTATTCATGAAAACCTGCGTAAACAGACCCAGCAGCGTATTGATGAAGGGTTTGTGGGCCGAGACAGCAACCCGGACAGGATGAGGAAAGAGATCGGGGTAGGTGTTCAGAACAGGAACCACAAGTTCCCGGTATCTCTCACCAATACACAGCAGGATTTCACCAAGCAGGTAGCAACCGGAATTGTGGCCGACCTTCAGGGATTCAGTCAGCCGGTGGTGGTGGTTATCAAGAAGAATGTCACCACGCTCTCAAACCTCTATTCCTGGCTTAAGGAATGGAACACCCGCGAGTCCTCCCAGCAGATCGCCAATGTACCCATGCTGATGATTGATGACGAAGCTGACAATGCTTCCGTCAACACCAACAAGGCTGATATTGATCCGACCAGGACGAACCGGGAAATTCGTAAGATTCTCAAGTTGTTCAAGAAGAAATGCTACGTCGGCTATACGGCTACCCCGTTTGCCAACATTTTCATCAACCCCGACTCGGAAAGCGAGATGCTGAATGATGACCTGTTTCCTAGGGATTTCATTTACTGCCTAGATGCACCGACCAATTATTTCGGTGCTGAGAGGGTGTTTCTTGACGAGGAACAGCAGGACATTATCGTCCAGCCCATTACTGATGCTGAGGATTTTATCCCGCTGGCGCATAAGACTAAGGATTTTCCGGTTTCAGATGTTCCTCCTTCCCTGAAAAACGCCATACACGTCTTCATTGTTGCCAAGGCGATAAGAATGCTGCGGGGGCAGGATAACAAACATGCGTCCATGATGGTGAATGTGTCGCGGTTTGTGAATGTTCAAAAACAGGTCCGGGAGCATATTTCTTTCTATCTGGCCACGGTGGCAAAGGCTGTGCGTTACAACCATGCCCTGCCGGTGGCAGAGGCCATGAAAAACGGAGAAATGCGTGCGCTGAAGGCGGCATATGATGAAGAATTCTCATCACTGAAGGAAAAGTGGCCTGAAATTCAGAAGGTCCTAGCAAAGGCTGTGGATGTCATCAAGGTTCTGGTGGTCAACAGCAAGTCTGACGAATCCCTTGATTACAGAAAAGCTGAAGACAACAACGAAGCTCTTACGGTTATTGCCGTAGGTGGTCTAAGTCTTTCCCGAGGTCTTACCCTAGAAGGTCTCACAGTCAGCTATATGTACCGCAATACCAAGATGTACGACACCCTGATGCAGATGGGACGCTGGTTCGGATATAGGGACAATTATGACGACCTCTGCAAGGTTTATCTCTCCGAAGATTCCATCGGCTGGTATGAGCATATAGCAGAGGCTGCCGAGGAACTCAGACAAAACATAAAGCAGATGCGGCGGGATGGGATAAAACCCAAACAGTTCGGTCTTTATGTTCGTGCTCACCCAGATGCTTTGACGGTCACAGCCCTTAACAAGATGAGGGATACGGAGATCAGGCCATTGCAGGTAACCTACAGTGGTGGCCTTGTAGAATCCCATATTGTGCCAAAGGTTGGAGACATCACTGAACAGAACCGCTTCCTTTTCCGTGAGTTGTATTCCCGGCTGGAACAGGAATATCCCGGGAAAGGAGAGACCTTGGATGGTGCGCTGTTCTGGAAGGCGGTCAATTGGGAGGTTGTTGATGATTTCCTCTTCAAGTTCAGATACCACCGGAAGCTTCAGATAGATAAAGCGGCTGTACGAGCCTACCTTCGGAAGGTTTCGGAAAAGTACCCGGAAGTCGATATCGCCTTCATTTCTTTGAAAAATGAAAAGGGCCATATGCGTTTCCATCTTTCTGAGGATTCCTCGAGTCCGTATATTCTGTCGCAGGAGCGGACTGTCGGTCGGAGACTTCTCCCCGGCGATGTTCTTTATTCCCCCAAAGAACCGCCTGAAGAGCCCGGGTACTATATCACCAATAAACAGCGGGTTTCCGGTCGGGGAGCGGAGGCAGTCGGCCTCTCGGCTGAACAGATTGGTGAGGCAACTCAAATGGCTGAAGAGGGTAAGACCCCCGGTCAGGATAAAGTGGAGATTTCGGATGCCCATTACCGGAATGTACGGGGACGTCCGTTGCTCATGCTCCATTCTCTCAAACTTGTTCACAAACAGCCAAAAGGGAAAGATGGCAAAGAGCCTGTTGGAGAGGACCTTCTGGATCAGATTCCTGCCATTGGTATTGCTTTCCCTGGAGGGGACTATGAAACCACCGTTGATTATGTTGTGAACAAGGTCTGGCTGAAGCAGCTAGAACTGGAAAGTTTCGACAGCCCGGATGAGGAGGACGATTATGACGACTAATCTTCCATGGCGGTTGATCACCACCGGTGGCGGGGATGCAAAGCTGCG
>JAIXXE010000140.1 GCA_027490875.1 Alphaproteobacteria bacterium | reverse complement strand
TGCTGAAAATCATCTCGCCCGCTTGCGCCGTTGGTGTCGTGCACTGGGCATAAAGGCCACCCCATGGCATCATGGCCAGAATGGAAAGAAAGAGCGGCGCAAACAAGCGGAACATACGGAAGTAGCTTTCAGCCTATCGTGGGGCCTGTCGAGCGATTTGAGAACATTTTATGCAGCAGCTTGTTTAATTTAGGTCTTAAGGGGCTTCGCTCGTAATGACTCTTTCATAGCGATGTATCGGATTTTTTGGCTTGGCTATACACAGCAGCGTAACCAACCATGCCAACAATCTGACGCTTCAGACCAGTCACAAGCGTTTCGTCGAGCTGGAATCTTAACGAACAGCAAAGGTTATGTGTTGTGGCATGTAATAATAACCATGTGGGCCGGGGCCAATGTACTCACAGCTATACCAAATATCCCAAGGGCCAGCCAGCGGGTTATCGTAGTAACGTCCGCTACCACCATACGTAATCGCATAACCTGTAAACTGCGTTGGGTATAGATCAGCAAACTCAAAATTATAAACACCTCCAGCATATTCAACCGTATTATACCCACAAACACGGTAACCACTGTGTGCCTGATTGGTCATATTAAGCAAAGTATCTGCGGTATTGGTTGTCGTTAAGAAGTTACGCGCTGCCGTATTTAACCCGTATCTTGCCCACTTGTTCCCCGAGCGATCATGAAAGAGGATCTGGGTACTCGCATTTGCAAGAGCTGTTGGTACCTGCCAAGTCTGGCACCCTGTATTAAGGTTGGTCGGTGGCGTGCTGTTCTTAGAGCCTGGACAAGAGCCTTGATTATTCTGAGCTATAAGGGTCCACCCGCCTCCGTCAGTATTCATATCGCAATAGACTGTAACGGTGCTGCCATCTTGTTCAGGGTCAATATTATAGGCGCCGCTTCCAGAATTCTGCCCTATATCCAAAGCATTTTTGCACGACGTTGGTACAGCAGGCGTGGGCCCACACAGCACCCCCATCTGCTGCCAACGCGTGCCGCTGCAGGCCAGCATGGCGGTGATGGAGTTGGAGGTCGCCATCACAATCGTGCCAGTCACCCCAACGGGGTTGGTGCAGCCGGTGCCGGTGGTGGCTTCGGCCGCACAGGCCATATCGGCCCACTGGCTGCCGTTGCACACTTGGTGCACGCGCCGCTGCTGACTGAACAAAATCTCGCCCCGCACGCCGGTCGGGTTGGTGCAACCCGTGTTGGGGGCCGTGGGGCTGGGCATGTTCACGTTCACCCAGTCGGTGCCGCGGCACAGCTGAATGGCATTGGCCGTGGTGCTGAAAATCATCTCGCCCGCACTCGCCGCCGGGCCGGTGCACTGGGCCCAAACGCCTGCGCTGAGGCTGCCAAGCAGCAGGCCTAACGCCAACCCAGCAACACGGAAGGTTGGCACAGGCCGGCGCATTAGGGCTTCACCTGTGCGGCTTGGGCCTTAGCCTGGGCTTCAATCAGGCCACGCAGCTTGGCCAGTTCGGCGGCCTGCAGTTGCATGGCTTTGGCTTGGGCAGCCTGCTGGGTTTGCAGCTGCTGAATCTCTTGCCGCTGCTGGGTCACGATGTCGGCCATGGCAGCCACGCGGGCGGCCAACTCCTGCAGGGCCTGCACCACGGGGGCCAGCATACCAATGGTGTTCAGCGCCAGCCGCCCGTTTGGCCCGCCTTGGGTTTCCACCAGCTGCGGGAAGAGTGCCTGCACCTCTTGGGCGATGAAACCAAACTCGGGCTTGCCGGGGTTTACCTTCATGGCAAAGCTCACGGGGCGCAGCGCCAATACCTTTTGCAGCATGCCCTCGCCCAGCGGCTTGATGGCCGTCTTCTCGCGACGGTCGGAAATATCGGTCAGCGTGCCGACGTAGTTGATGTCATTGCTGAAGAAGCCATTGGTGGCGCTGATGGTTCCCACCACCTCTACCCGCGCATTGGGGGTGGCGGTGCCAAAGCCTGCAAAACCATTGCTGTTAATCCGCAAGCGTTGCGTGCCGGTGCCATCGGCCAAAATAATCGTGTTGCTCAGGTCGCTCGGCAAGCCGCTCACGCTGGCGCCCAGTATGGTGTTGCCGCTGCCGGTGGTGATGCCGCGGCCGGTGTCAAAACCCAACCCCGTGTTGTTGTTGCCCGTCGTTAATTCATAAAATGCGGTGCGACCAACCACCGTATTGCTGCTGCCCGTGGTTGTGGCGAAAAGCGTCGCCGTACCCACGGCCGTGTTATCAGTCCCAGTCGTATTGTTTTGTAAGGCGGACCCACCAAAGGCGATGTTATTAACGCCAGTGGTATTTTCCAAAAGTGCAAACGAACCATGCGCATTATTAGCGTACCCAATTGTATTCCTATATAATGCTTGAAAACCGGTGGCAGTATTATCGTAACCTGACGTATTGAAGTACAGTGCATTCACCCCGCTGGCGGTGTTTTGATAGCCCGTGTTGTTGGTATGCAGCGCCTGCAACCCACTGGCAGTGTTGTTACTGCCTGTGGTGTTGGTTTGCAGCGTAAATGCTCCAGTGGCCGTATTGTTACGGCCTGTCGTATTGAAAACCAATGCATTCACCCCACTGGCAGTGTTGTTACTGCCTGTGGTGTTTGTAAAGAGCGCACTCACCCCAATGGCGGTGTTGTAGAAGCCCGTGGAGTTGTTTGCCAAGGTATTTTGACCCACCCCCGTATTATAACTGGCCCCAAAGGTGCTGGTGGTGGAAATCATCACAGTATTCCCACTGTTGACCCCGATGAACAGGTTATGGCCATCATTCCCTACCGACCGGAAGGTCGAGATAAACGGGCTGCCGTTTTGCCGAATCATACTCGCCGGATTGCCCGCCACGTTTTGCGCGGGAAGGTTGAGGCTGCCGGAAATATCAATCCGCGCGTTGGCCGTGTTGGCAATGGCGCTAACGGTGCCGGAGGTAATGCGGTCGCTGGTGCCGCTGCCGACCGCCACGCCACCCACCCGCAACGTGGTGAAATCACCCACCGAGGCCGAGATGTTGGTGGTCGTGACGCGGTTGGCCGTCACTAATCCTCCAGTAAATAAGCCAGTTCCACTGATCATACCCGTCGTACTCACCCCCGGTGCAACAAGGCCCAAGCTTGGGTGCAGGTACGCCGCTCCCGCCGTGCCGCCGAGGGTGAAGGAAACCGTGCCAATATCTGTAACGACCATGGCCAGGTTTGCCCCACTGGCAACATTGGTGGTGGAGATGCGGTCAGATGGAATTCTAAATGCATTGGGGTCGCCCAACATCTCAAGGCGACGCAACACAGTTAAAACCGAACCTCCATTGTTGGCAGAAATGTTGATTCTCCAACGACGAGAAGTGTTACTGCTTGCAAGCGTATAGCTACGGCGTTCACCAGCACTCCAACTGCTTTGGTTTGTACGTGTATCAGCAGTTACCCACGATGAGCCATTCCAGAATTCAAATGTCCAGTCTCTTGGGCTTCGTGCAGCAAATGAAACTGCTTCATTTTCGGAAGCCGCAGTAACTGCATAGCTTGCAAGTGTTTGACTGACCGTAAACTCATATTCTAACCATCCTGTGGTTCCACTACTACCCCATGCACTGTCAGCATTATCAAAGCCACGCCATGCCTCATAGCCAGAACCATAGACTGAAGAAGCTGTGGCCGTACCCTCTGGCGTTGTGTTGCCGGTCATGACGGGAATGAGGTTTGGAGTCGCAGTAGTAAAAAAGTTATTGATGGTTGTGCTGCCGCCGCCGCCACTTGCGCTCGTGATTGCCACGCCCCCCACCCGCAGCGTGGTGAAGTCACCCACCGAAGCCGAGATGTTGGTGGTCGTGACGCGGTTAGCCGTCACTAATCCTCCAGTAAATAAGCCAGTTCCACTGATCATACCCGTCGTACTCAC
>JAIXXE010000056.1 GCA_027490875.1 Alphaproteobacteria bacterium | reverse complement strand
CCGGTCAGCAGACCACTAAAGGTGCTATCTCCTGCTACGGTCAGGTTCTGGGTAAGGCTGGTGTTGATGGCCCGCAGGGTGCGGATATCCGCAAGGGTAGCCGAGAGGTCGGTGGTACTAATCTGACCGCTGGTAAGTGTGCCGGGCATCTCGATGCCCCCGTTGGCGAACAGTACGCCGTCAAGGCTTTGACTGCCGCTGACGTTCAGGTTGCCCGCAATGTTGACGTTCCCGCCAAAGCTGGCGTTGCCGCTGGTGCTCATCGCTGTGGCGCTGATGTTGGTGGCGAGCAGACCACTCAAGGTGGTATCGCCAGCCACGGTCAGGTTCTGGGTAATGCTCACGTCCGGGGCTTCGGCACGGGTGGTGATGCGCAGGGTGCGGATATCGGCCACCGTGGCACTTAAGTTGGTAGAACTGATAAATGCGCTTTCCAGCGTTCCCGGCATCGTAATCCCGCCGTTGGCGAACAGCACGCCGTCAAGGCTTTGGCTGCCGCTCACGTTCAGGTTGCCTGCAACATTAAGATTTCCGCTAAACACCCCATCGCGGGCAAACAGGGTGGTGGTGGTAATCATGTTGCTCGCGCGCAGGCTGCCGGAAACGTCGAGGGTATAGGGCGCAGCAGGCAACACCCCAAGCCCCAAGCGGCCTTCATTGGTGAGCGCCATCCGCGTCACACCATCGGTTGCAAAAATCAGCTGGCCATCGGTGCCAGTGTCGGTCGCAACGATTTGGGTATCATCCGCCAGCAGCCGCTCAATGGTGCTGTTCACCCAGCCCGTACCGTTCCAACGCAGCACTTGGCCGCTTACCGCGGTGGTAATGGTTACGTCGCCCAACGAGTCGATCGTCAGCCCATCCCCAATCGCAAGGGCCGCATTGGTACAAACCCACGTATTGGCCGTGCCATCCCAACGCAACACTTCGCCCGTACTACAGGTTAAAGGGGGTGGGCGGTCACAGACCACTTCGCCCGCTACCACACGGCACCAGTTGGTGTCGGTCAATGTTCCAAGCTTGTCATCGCTGTTCACCCAGCGGGTGCCATTCCAGCGCAACACACTGTCACTGACTGGGCCACTGATCATGGCGTCGCCAAGCTGACTTAAACGCAAGGGGTTGGCAGCACTCCCCAAGGCGGGTATCGCCCGCCACATTCCGTCGCTGTAGCTCAGCGTCGTCCCGCTGGTTTGGCCAGCCGTGTTCACGTCGCTTAAATCATTGAGCGAAATGACTTCGCTCAAAGCGCCCGTCGCACTCTCACAGGCCAAGGTTACCTTACTGTTTAAAGTTACGGCCCGCAAAATATGTCCGGCTTCACAGGCTGCCAGTACAGGGTTACCGGAATCCTTTCTGGCAAAATCCTGAACCTGTGGATCGACTTCCACGGTAATCCCAACTTGGTCGATGCGGCAGCTTAAAGCCCCGTTGGTCATGGTCAGCAGTTCGCCCACCGGGCAGTTAGGTAGCACGCTGGCACGGTCGCGGCGGGCAAAGTCATACACGCTGGGGTCACTTTCGCGCAGCAGCCCTTCTTGGTCGGTTAAACACCGTAGCGTGTTACCCGACCCAACCCCGAGCAGCTGGCCATCACCACAGCTTGGCAACGGTTGTTTGGCGAAGGTTTGAACTGTGGGGTCGCTTTCAGTCGTTACAAATCCTACGGTCGAGCAACCCAAATCCCCTCCCGAAACCGAGAGAATCGTCCCACCCGTACAGCTCGGTAAGGCTTTTTTGGCAAAGGGTTGCACCGTTGGGTCGGTTTCTTCCTCACAAACCCAGTTGCTGCCGTCAAACCGTAACTTTTCACCCTCACCGCCACAGTCGCCCAGTTCGGCTCGGGCATGGGGTTTAATGGTTTTTAAATCTTCCTGAACCAAGCCAATCTCGGTTTCGGCCTTGGTGAGGCGGGCATTGGTCTTGGCGTTTTGGAGGCCCCGACCCCCGCTTTGGGTAAAAAATTGCTCTTGCGCATGGGGGGCAGCAACCTGCCACGAACCAACAAAGCATGCCACCACCAGACCCCCGAGGGCCAGCCAACGAAAGCGCGAAGCTATTTGCCGCATATCTGCTGTAGCCTGCCGCATCGCCTTAAGTTACCGCAATGGTCTGGCAGTGGCGGAAAGACCCCCCATGGCTTCTGTACCACAGCCGCCAACTCGTTAGGAACATACAGTTTTCGTTTTTACTTTCGCTCGTGTTAAACCGGTAAGGTACGGATTATCCGCACACTCTTTAACTCTTGTATACCTGCATACGATGTATACTGACACCCAGCCCCACGCACCCACCCCCTTAAACCCCGCCTCAGTGGTGCGTTTTTGTGCCACACCCCCTCCCTTTGCTTGCCAAAAAACCTTAAATCTTCTAAACAACAGGCCATGTCTGCTGCTACCCCCCAACGGCTGATGGTCGTCCTCGGCACCCGCCCCGAGGCCATTAAGCTCGCCCCAATTATTCAAGCTCTTAGTAACGACCCACGCTTTCAGCCCATTATCGTCAATACGGGCCAGCATAAGGAAATGCTCACGCCAATGCTGGAGTGGTTTGGCATCCAACCCCATCACACTCTCAATGTGATGGCGCCGGGCCAGCCCCTCGCGGGTCTTTCGGGCAAGCTGCTGACGGGTCTGCACGGGGTGATGGAGCAGGAGCGCCCCGATATTGTGATGGTTCAGGGCGACACCACCACCGCCTTCATCGGCGCCTTGGCGGCCTATTATGGCTACGATTACTACGTCCGGCAGGAAACCAAGACCAGCGGCCGCCATTCCATCCAGATTGCCCACGTTGAGGCCGGGCTGCGTACCGATAACCTCTATGCACCCTTCCCCGAGGAAGCCAACCGCCGCTTGGTCGGCACCTTGGCTCATTGGCATTTTGCCCCCACCCAAACCGCCGCCCATCGCCTGCGGGCGGAAGGGCATACGGGGCAGGTTTATGTAACTGGCAACACCGTGATTGACGCCCTGCTGGCGACCGCGACCCGTGTAGGCCATGGCGCACCAACGGTGGCGGGGTTAAACCCCAGTGTTTTACAACAGCCCTATGTACTCATCACCGGCCACCGACGGGAAAGTTACGGCGAAGGTTTCCAGCACATCTGCCGCGCGATTGCCACACTGGCGCAACGCTTCCCAAGCCACCAGTTCATCTACCCGGTTCACCTTAACCGGCACGTTCAGGAGCCCGTACAGGCTCTGTTGGGCCACATTGCCAACGTGCACCTGCTCCCGCCGCAGGAATACCCCACCTTCGTCACACTCATGCAGCACAGCCGCCTGCTGCTGACCGACAGCGGCGGCCTGCAGGAAGCAGGCCCAAGCCTTGGCCAACCAGCCCTCGTCATGCGCGAGACAACCGAACGCCCCGAGGGGATAGACGCCGGCACGGCGCGGCTGGTTGGCACTGCCGAAACCCAGATTATTGACGGCGTGACCGACCTGCTCACCAACGCCGCCACCTATCAGGCCATGGCGCAGGCCATTAACCCTTACGGCGACGGCCACGCCGCCAAGCGTATCTTGAATCTGCTGGCCGGCGACGCAGCCGAGGACAACACGTTTAACCCACTCTTAAAGGCCGCATAATGTCCACTCCCTTTCACACGCTGCTGGCACTGGATTTCGATGAAACCCTTGCCCCTACTTATCAATTTTCTGTTCCCGCATGGGATGACTTCCTCGCCCAATGGCTGGTGACGCATCAAATCTATGGTTCCGAGGCCGAAGCCCGTCAGAATATGGCAAGTTTTAGCAACCCCTATGGGTGTAGCCCAACCTTTATCGCCCACCAGTTTGGCAAGAACAAAGCCTTCATCGAATCGTTCTATCAAGCTGTCAGCCCGCTCATCCTCATCGCCAATATTGCGGGTGGGCTTAAGGTTCATCCGCAGCTAAAGTCCGAATTGCTGCGGTTGCAAGCGGCGGGATACTACCCTGTCATCATCAGCCAAGGCCACCGCGATTTCATCCTACCCATCCTGCCGCATCTGGAACTGGCCGATATCTTTAGCCCCCTTCAAGTCGTCGACCGCGCCCACAAACGCCTCGAGCCCCACGGCTACCAACTGGCCAAGGCCCTCACCGCACATCTGAATCTCACGCACTTCATTATCTGCGATGACAACGCCCCCAACTTCCCGCACGCCAAGGCCGAAGGCTACACCACCGTGCTCATTCACCCTGCCCCAACACCCGAGGCCCGCGCCCAAGCCGACGACCACAGCCCCTCGCTCACCGACTACCTCGGCACCTTGGCATAACGCCACGTAGCACCCAAACAAAGATGCCGCTAATGCGCGGCATCCCAGTTAGGCCCTACCCCAACCTCTACCAGCACGGGTACATCAAGGGTTACCACCTGGCTCATCAGTTTTGGCAGTGTGGTCTTCAGCCACTCCACGGCTTCCGGCGCGGCTTCCAGCACCAATTCATCGTGCACCTGCAACAGCAGCGTGGCCTGCTTGGGCCGCGTGGCGTTAAGGGCTGCCGCCACCTGCACCATGGCCAGCTTAATGATATCGGCATTGCTGCCCTGCAGCGGGGCATTGATGGCCGCACGCTCGGCACCCGCCCGCAGCCCTGCATGGGCCGAATGAATCTCGGGCAACCACACCTTGCGCCCGAACAGGGTTTCTACGTAGCCGCGCTCACGCACTTGGCGCTTGTTAAACTCCATGTAGTCGCGCACGCCGTCGTAGCGGGCAAAATAGGCGTCAATCCAGCTTTGCGCCTCGGCCATGCTGCAGCCAATCTGCAAGGCCAAACTGCGCGCGCCCATGCCATACACCAACCCAAAGTTAATGAACTTCGCCGCCCGCCGTTGTTCTTTACTCACCGCCGCCAAGGGTACACCGGCCACCAAACTGGCCGTGTAGGTATGAATATCCAAGCCCTCGTTAAACGCCTGTTTCAACGCTTTACTGCCCGACAGATGCGCCATCAACCGCAGCTCTATCTGCGAGTAATCCGCGCTCACCATCTCCCAGCCTGCCTGCGGCACAAAGGCCTGCCGTACCCGTCGCCCGGCTTCGGTGCGAATCGGAATATTCTGCAAGTTGGGTTCGGAAGAGGAAAAACGCCCCGTCGCCGCACCCATCTGCATATAGTGGGTATGAACGCGCCCCGTGGCGGGCTCGAGCTGATGCAGCAACGCTTCGGTGTAGGTGCTGCGTAGCTTCTGCGCTTGGCGGTATTGCACCATCAACGCTGCGATGGCGGCGGCGGGGCCGGTGCCTTCGGCAAGGTCTTCCAGCACATCCACGGCGGTGCTGCGGTTCTTGCGCTGTTTGTCGGTACCAGCCCCAAGCGTATCGAACAACACCACGGCCAGCTGCTGCGTGCTCTGCACGTTAAAAGGCTGGCCAGCCAACGTATGGATTTGCGCCTCGTGCGCCGCCAATTCTGTGGCCATGTTGGCCGAAAGCTGCCGCAGGTACGGCGCATCCACGCACACACCGGTCTGCTCCATGCGCACCAACACGGGCAGCAGCGGGCGCTCAATCGTTTCGTAAACGCGGTGCGGCAACGCCGCCTGCAACACCTGCCACAACCGCAGCGTGGCCAGCGCATCTTCAGCGGCATAGTCGGTGGCGGCGGCCAAGGGTACTTGGTCGAAGGTCACCTGCGCCTTGCCCTTGCCTGCCACCTGCGCAAAAGGGATCATCGCATGCCCCAGCAGCTGCTTGGCCAGGTTATCCAAGCCAAACCCACCGCTCATCAGCACCGTGGGGTTCAGGCTCGCCTGCGCCAGCAGCAGGGTGTCGTCATAATTCAACAACGCAAAATTCGGCCCAAGGTAACCCTCCAGCACTTCCCAATCGTACTTCAGGTTATGACCAATCTTTCTAACATCTGCGTCAGCCATCAATGCCAGCAAATCAGCCTGAAGGTCGAGGCCTGCCACCCCGTGCGGGCCAACCACATCGGCGGCAAACAAATCCGGCGCCGCTGTGCCGCCTTGCCGGCTAGCGGGCTTTACGGGCACATACACCGCCTCATCACATACCGCCAAACATACCCCTACCAACTGCGCCTGACGCGGGTTCAGGCTGGTGGTTTCGGTATCCAGCGCCACCATGCCTGCGGCGCGAATCTTGCGCAAAAAATCCTGCCATTCGGCCATTGTTAGCAACGCACGGTACGGCCCCCAGCCATCCGCTTGAACCACCTTGGACAACGCCTGAGGCGGCGTGGTCGCGTCGCTTAAACCATGGAGGTTGTCACGACGTTTGGCGTTGGTCTCCAGCCGCGCCGCCAAGCTTTTAAACTCCAGCTCCTCACGCAGGTAGGTCGCCGCCTGCGCCAGGTTCACCCGCACCGCCCATGCGGTGGTATCCAGCGGCACATCGGCCTTCAGGCTGGCCAGCTGGCGGGAGAGAAACGCAGCGTCACGCCCTGCTGCCAACTTCTCGCGCAGGCTGTCGCGCTTCACCTCGCTCAAGCGCGCAAACAATGTTTCCAAATCGCCAAACTGCTGCACCAACTCGGCCGCCGTTTTGGGGCCCACCCCGGCAATGCCAGGGATGTTATCGCTGCTATCCCCCATCAACGCCTGCACCTGCAACACTTGGCTGGACGGCACGCCAAACTTTTCCACGGCTTCCTGCGGGCCTAAAAACTTATCTTTTAAGCTATCGAACAACCGTACTGTTACGGGCCCATCGGCCACCAGCTGCAACAGATCTTTATCCGAGGTCACAATCGTAATTTTATCACCACCCTCACTGTTCGCCTGCGCCTCTTGTACCGCCATGTGCATGGCCGTGTGCACCGCACTCGCAATCAGGTCGTCGGCCTCCAGCCCTGCTTGGCGTACCAGCGGCAGCCCAAATGCCGCCACCAAGGGCTCGAGGTAGGGCAGCTGCGCCAACAGTTCGGCATCGGGCGGCGGGCGGTTGGCCTTGT
>JAIXXE010000079.1 GCA_027490875.1 Alphaproteobacteria bacterium | reverse complement strand
TAGCATTACCCGAAAAACAAAACAGGGCCTAGGGCCCTGCATGTAAGGTTAGCAACGGTTAAGGATACTGCACGCGTACAACCAGGCTGGTACCACCTGGCGTGTCGGTGGTATAGGTACCACCAAGCATGGCCGCAGCTCCATCAATTTGGGCACCGATACGGATGATGGTACTGCCAGGGGTGCCTCCTCCCGTTGGCAAGGTATGGGCAAGGCTGGCATCTGCGGGGTTGAGCCCGTCACAGACTAGGTCGGAACCGGCCCAGTCGGCACCAGCGGCGCCTAAATCAATCACAATGACTGCTACAGATAAAATGGCCAGAGGGCTGGTCGTTAGCGCCAGGTCGGCGTTTCTCGAACAGCGAATTGCGATATTTTCACCGGGCTCACCGTTCACGGTTACGGATCCAACAGCAGGTGTTGGGGCACCAGAGAAGTCTGAGCTAGCATTAAAGGTAATCGTGTTGTTCGTAGCAAGGCGTACCCAATCGTTAGAATCCAGGTCAACTGTGAAATCGATCATATTGTCGGCACCGGTGGTAAAATCTAGGTTGGCTGGGGCGGTCAGGGTTAGAACCCGACGAAACTGGGCTTCAATTTCAATGTCGGCAGAATCGACTGGCGTACTTTGCGCCCAGGCAGAGTTCCCTATTGCAGAAGCAAGCACAAGCGTACCTAGACCAAGGCAAGCTTTGTGTAGATTATGCTTCATCATAAAGCATAGTAACTGAAAAACAAAACAGGGCCTAGGGCCCTGCATGTAAGGTTAGCAACGGTTAAGGATACTGCACGCGTACCGTTAGGTGGGTACCACCAGCGGTGTTGGTGCTGTAGGTGCCCCCAACCATGCCGGTGTCACCGTCAATCTGGGCACCAATATGAATATCGGTACTTCCACCGCCAGGCAAGGTGTGCGCCAAACTGGCATCACCAGTTGTTAGGCCCGCACAGGTTAAATCTGAACCAGCCCAGTTCGCGCCACCCACACCCACATCAATCACAATCGCCGAAACCGGTAAGGTTTCGAGAGAATCGGTTGTAAGGGCCATAGTGGTGGTAGCGGTGCAACGAATTGCAATCCCTTCACCCGGTTCACCATTCACTGTTACTTGCCCAGCATCACCCGTAGGGGCGCCGGTAAAGTCTGAGGTCGCGTTGAAGCTAATCGAATTATCAGTGGCAAGACGCACAAAGTCGGTGTTATCAACCGCCGAGGTGAAGTCGATGAGGTTATCGGCACCGGTGGTGAAATCCAGGTTGGCTGGAGCGGTAAGGGTCAGAACCCGACGAAACTGGGCTTCAATTTCAATGTCGGCAGAGTCGACCACTGCACTTTGCGCCAAGGCAGTGCTACCGATTGCAGAGGCAAGCACAAGGCTGCCTAGACCAAGGTATGTTTTGTTAAGGTTATGCTTCATGCGTACCATTTCTTTTGTCTCCTTGTTATGCGCTTACTCATTACCTATGAGGTGGGGCGCGAGTGTTAATGACAGGTTTGCTTGAAAATTTGGGACCGTCTAGCTTTTTTTAAGGGTTGGAGTGGGATGATTAGGGGTTTGGGCAACACCCTGTGTTATTTGGGCACTACCTCCAGTGTCAGGTCTTCCTGCAAGGGTGATTGGTGATTAAACTCAACCAAAACAGGGACTAGGCTTAAGCCTGTGCGTTCAATTTCTGAGGGAGTCAGCCTGATTTGGTAGCTCCCCAGCGGTACCGGCCCTAAGGCAAAGAAGCCATCGGCGGCGGTGCGGGTGCGTGCCACAATGGCCCCGTTGGTGGCAACCAGCTCTAGGTTAGCCTGCCCAATCGGCTGGCGCGCGCCGGTACGGCTGCCCTGAAAGAGCTGACCGCTGGCCTCACCCAGTTGCTCGAAGGGCAGCATGAACTCTCCGACCGAGCCAACACTGCCTTGCACCAAAAACTGGGTGCGGGTTGGCTTTAGGTAGATATTGGGCAGCGTTTGTTCATCCAGCTGCAGGCGGATGGACTGGTTGGCGGGTAAGTCGGCCAAGATGGCCAAGCCCTGTGCGTTGGTGCGCTCGATGCTGGCGCGCATGGGGTTGGTGATGCCAACCCCAACCACGGGTGGTTCGCCAGCATCGCGCGTCCCGTTGCCGTTGGTATCGATGAAAGCAAGAATTTCGGCAACGGCTAAGCCTACCTGACGTTGAGGGTTTACCGCCTGCCAGCCCTCGCGCGTGGGTATCAACGCCGTTCCAAGGTTAAGCCCAATGCTGGCGTTGCCATCGTCGGCCACTTGGGCGGTAAGCCCCAGCGATAGATTTTCCATCTGGTAGCGAAGGTCGGCATTCATTTGCGTTGATTCGGTATCCAGCTGGTGGCGGGCGCCAACATTAAGATTAAGTCGGTCGGTCAGGCGGTTTTGGGTTCCAAAGGTTACGCTACGCACCCAATCCGGTGTGTTTTCATCGTAGGTAAGGCCAAGTCGGGCACTGGTGATGTTGCCCAGATTGGCGCTAGCCTGTACCGAGCCCGCCAACTGGAGCGGGCCCCCAAGGTTGGGTGTGCTGGCGGCAACCTCGTTGCTAAGGCTAAAGCGTCTGGCATTCAAACCACTGCGGAGGGATAGGGTGTTTCTATCGTCACGGTTGCTATACTGGGTAAGGTCGTACTGAATGCTTTGATCGGTGGTAAACGACTTGGCCCGAAAGAGTCGGCCCAGTTCGGCGCTGTAGGTACGCAGAACGGTTTGGTCGTTCATGTCTTGCTGGTTCCAGTTTGCCCCAAAAGCCAAGCGTGCGTTGACGTCGCCCGGCAAGGTACGACGCAGCGAACTTTGCAAGCTTTGGTTACCTTGGCTGTTGAGCGAGGTATCGGCCTGCAAAAAGGTTTCGCCCATAGTGGCGCGCAGGCCCGCGCTTAGCCCTTGCAGTGCTGGGGTATCGTCACTACGAGGGGTTGAACTATTATGCGCGCCCAGATTGCTGCTTAGGTAGTTGCCCGCCGTTAAGGTTAGGTTAGGCGTTAAGCCATAGGCATAGCGTTGGGTAAGGGTTAGCCCCTGGTCGGATGGGTTCTGATCGAACAATGCCCCCAGCGTTTTGGCGCCTGGCTGATAGAGCGACACATCGTAGGTGATTTGACCCTGCGACAGCAGGCTGTCGCCGAGGTTGTAGCGGGCTTCCTGTTCATCCTGCTCGCCCCGTGGGCCGTACCTTACGATTCTGAACACATTGATACCGTTGCGCAGAGGCAGGGCCTTGAACTCGTAACGGCCACTGTCGCCGACGCGCTGAAACGCCAACAACGAAGCATTCTGGTACACTTCCACATCCCAGCCCGCCGGTGCATCGCCGCTTAGAACAAACCGTTCAGGGTCGGCAATCTGGCCAGCGGGGATGTTGTTGAGCCGTACGCCGCGTCCGCTTGTCCCGAGGCCACCCAAGGGTAGGGCGGTGGCCTGAATATCGCCGGCTTCGGCGCGTGTGGCCGCCCATGGGCCAAGCCAGTCGGCAAAGAGAATGGCGTCGTTTTCCTGACGGCTTAAACGAAAGTTACCGCCTGTAAGGCTTAGTTGGCCATCCACCGTGCGATTAAGACCGAGCGACAGGCTGCCAACGCCATAGAGCAGGTTTCCTTCAGCCCCCAGCGCCAGCGATTGGTTGCTCTGCCAGCTGCCATCGGGGGCTCTGGCAACCTGTACGCCGCCTTCCAGGCGCAGCTGCGGCATGGTGTACAGGCGGTAAGCGATGCGGCTGGCCAAGGCCTGCGGCGTGGCGGGGTCGGCTGCGCGGCTACGCCAGAGGTTGGCACGGGCCTGGGCCACTTCGGCGGGGAGAGGGTCTTTGGTGGTCAATGCAAACTGCAGTTCGGCGAGGTCGACCTTGGCTTCACCGCCAAGCCAGCTGGCAAGCGTGGCAGGCGTTACGTAAAGCTCGTTGCCCGTTTTGGCGATGGCCCGCTGGGGCAGGGCGTTGGTGGCATTGCCACTGCGGAATGAGCCATTGGCCAAGTTAACTTCGAAAGGAAATTGACTGTTGCTGACCCACCCCCCAATGCGCTGGTTGGCAAGGTCGACTTTTAGGCCCAGACCAAGCGAGTTGATCATGTCGTTCAGCGGCAACCATACCGTACCGTCGCTGCTGCGGTAGGCCACAAAACCACGGTTGTATTGGGTCCGGTTGGCCATTAAATCGAGGAAGACTTCTTCGCCATAAGGGCGCTCGATGACCCTAAACCCTCCGCGCTCTATACCCGTACCAGCCAGTGCCATGGTGCGGCCGGTTGGGTCTTGCCCAAACAGGGCTGCTACAGGGCCAATCACACCCGAGACCGTGCTGGCAGCGAGCAAAGGCCCCTCAGTGCCTTTGCCCCTAGCAGGTACCATGCGGGCCAGCATAACGGGGGCTGTGCGGGAAGGCGGGGCCATCGCCACCAAGGCGGCAGCAGTTACCGGGGTAGCAGGGGCCAATGCGACCAAAGTAACGCGGGCAGGGCGCTGGGCAGGGGCCATCGCCAACAGGGTACTGCTGGCGGGCTGTGTGGCAGGGGCCAATGCCACCAAAGTAACAGGCAGAGTGGAGGTTACAGCGCGCATGGGCTGCAAGGCCGTTAAGGTTGTGGAAATGCTTGGGCTGCTGGCAGCCATGGCTTGGAGGCGACTGGCGATGGCGCGTGCCAAGGGCTCCTGCTGGGTTGGGCTGGTGCTGGCCATGGTTTGCAGGCTGGGTAGGCTTGGGGCAACCTGCATGGGTTGCAAGGCTTGTGCTTGCCCTTGCGTAGCCATTAACAACCCCAACCACAGCACCCAACACGCCAACCAGCGTGGCCTGTGCCACAGCACCGCCAGCCTGCGTTGGGTGTTGTTGTTTTGCATCGCCTTGGCACTTTGGGGGCTGTTGCGTCATGCGGCAACAGCAGCGCCCCCCGATGCAGCAGCATTCCTTACATGAAGGCTGTTTTATTGAAGAGGACTCTTGGCGAGCATGGGTTTTTTTGCTTATGGTACGGCCATGCTTAAAACGATTGCTTTTTTGGGATTGCTGCTGTTGGCCTTGCCAGCACAGGCACGGGTTCAGATTGACCTTTCACAGCCCGGTGCGGCACCAATACCCACCGCGGTACCCGCTTTTTACGGGGCCTCGCCCGAGGCTGGCCGGATGGGGGCTGACTTGGCGGGGGTCATTCGCAACAACTTTGCCAACAGCACCCCCTTTAAGCTGGTTAACCCCAATGCCTACTTGCAAACGCCTGCTCAAATCGCCAGCGACGGCGTGGCCTTTACCGACTGGAAGGGGCTGAATGTGGATGGCCTCGTGACCGGCAATGTGGCGCTGGAAGATGGCTTGCTTAAAGTAGAGTACCGCCTGTTTGACGTAAACACCCAGCAGCAGTTAGGCGGCAAGCGCTATACGGTCGATCCTCAATTCTGGCGCCATGTGGCGCATCGCATCAGCGATGATATTTATAAGGAACTTACGGGTGAGGACGGCTATTTTGCCACCCGCGTGGTGCATATTGGCGAGAGCCGTGGGCTGGATAACAAACGCCAGACCAAGCTGTGCGTGATGGACCAAGACGGGGCCAACTACCAGTGCTTAACCGATGGCAGTAGCTTGGTGATGAGCCCGCGCTTTAACCCCACATTGCAAAAGATTATTTACATGAGCTACGCCAACGGGATGCCCCGGTTGTACTTTCTGGATATGCCCACCGGCCAGCAGACCATCATCGGCGACTTTGAAGGCCTGAACAGTACCCCGCGCTTTAATGCCCAAGGCAGCAAGGTGGCGATGACCTTGACCGCAGGGCACGAAGGTAACCCCGAAATCTATGAAATGGATATGACGAGCCGGGCCCTCAAGCGTCTGACGTTCTGGCGCGGCATCGATACCTCGCCCAGCTACAGCCCCGACGGCAAACAGATTGTCTTTAACAGTGACCGTGGTGGCCAACCTGCACTTTACATTATGGATAGTAACGGCGCCAATGCCCGCAGGCTTACCTACAATGAAGGCCGCTACTACGCCCCCGCATGGAGCCCGCGCGGCGACCTGATTGCCTTTGTGGTGCAGCGCGCCGGGGTGTTCCATATTGGTGTGATTGACCCCAACGGCCAAGAAGAACGCCTGCTGACCGACAGCTATATGGATGACAGCCCCACTTGGGCGCCCAATGGCCGCGTGCTGGTGTTCAGCCGCCAGCAGAGCCGCAGCGACCGCACCCGCATCATGACGATTGACCTGACGGGCTACAACCTGCGCGAGTTGCCAACGCCGACGAATGCGTCCGACCCTGCGTGGAGCCCGTTGATTCGTTAAGCTTTACCCTGTATAAGCCCCGGTGAGTGCCCGTCAATCTGACGGGCCGTACCGGAGCGTTTTCATGTCATATACGAATCGGGAAAGCGACTTACGATCTGGGTTGCTTGAGCACGCCATTCGCATTCTGAAACCCGGCGAAACCTGCACTCTGGCCTCGGGCATTGTATTGACGGCAGGCTACTATGCCGACCTGAAGCCCCTAGCGACCATGCCGTGGCAACTGAAGTTGATAGCTGAAGCAGTCTTATTTGGGCCGCTCGATGCCTCCACGCGTTATCTCGGTGGCGTACCCACGGGTGGTCTGGTCCCCCTTGGCGCTATCGGTGTTGAGGCGGCAAACTACAGTCAATTCTCTCGGCTGCGGCTGTTCTATGTCCGCTCGGAGCAGAAAGGCCATGGCACCAATCACTATGTGGAAGGATGGTTGGCCGACGATGGACCTGCTGTGATGCTGGAAGATGTCGTCAGCACGGGGGGAACCTTGGTTGATGCCATTCTCATGGCCCGCTCAAAACGCCAGGCCGATATTCGCACCGCCATCTGCATCCTCGACCGCGAAATGGGGGGGCGTGAAGCTCTGGCCAAGATTGGTGTAGAGCTTCGGCCCCTCTTCACGGCATCAGGATTGAACCTGCCGAAGTGTGTGTTTGCTTAGGCATGGAAACGATAATGAGACAGGGGAGACATCCCCTGTTTTCATGCTTACTGGCCATACGTCCCGCGTTTAAAGGTGCTGTCGCCCAGCAAAAACCAATCCCATGGGCTAGGCGCCCCTTCGGCGGTCACGGCGTCGTGGAGCGCGCGGGCGGTGGCGGTGTAATATTTTTTCTGCTTGAGCTTGAGAACTTCGGCCACTCCGGGGTGCGTAGGGTAGCGGTTGCCGCTGGCTTTTAGTTCCATCAATTCAAACACGGTATCGAGAATATCGGCGTCCTTCACACATTGGGCCGTGAGGGTGTCCCGCGTTTTATAGGCCTTAAAGGCGGTATTGCCCAGGTCTTCCAGCGGGGTGCCGGCCACACTATCTGCAAAGGCCTTTTCGCCGTCCATCTGGCCATACACGCGTTGAAAGGGGGTTAGGTCGCCGGTGCGGATTTCCTCGCCGTCGTGCCACAGCGCAATGAAGGCGGCTTCTTTGGGGTCGGCGCCTTCGGCCTGCGCCAGGTAAATGGCCAGCATCTGCACGCGGTAGGTGTGTTCGGCCACATTGGCCATGGGGGCGCCGATGGCTTGCTCCCAATTGCGGGGGCGGCGACGGGCCCCTCCGACTTCATAGAAAAAATTGACAATGCGGGTGAATGGGCCTGACATGGCAGATTATCCTCAGTTTGGCTTGGCTTTAGCATAAAAAAGGGTTAAAGTCTGCCCTACTTTTGAGGAAAGATTGACACCATGACCAGCATCCCACGTTCAGGCAAAGAGGTTCGGCGTAGCTTTGTAGATTTTTTTGCCGCCCAAGGCCACGTGATTGTCCCCAGCAGCAGCCTGGTGCCCGACAACGACCCCACGCTGATGTTCGCCAACAGCGGCATGGTGCAGTTTAAAAACAATTTTACCGGTGTTGATACACGCCTGAAGCGCGCGGCCAGCGTACAGCGTTGCGTACGGGCAGGCGGTAAGCATAACGACCTTGAAAACGTCGGCTACACCGCGCGGCACCACACGTTTTTTGAAATGCTGGGTAACTTTTCCTTTGGTGATTACTTCAAAGAGCAAAGCATTACGTGGGGCTGGCAGTGGGTAACGGAAGTGTTGAAGCTCGACCCCGCCCGCATGTGCGTAACCGTGTACCACGATGACGATGAAGCCTTTAACATCTGGAACAAAAAGATTGGGATTGCGGCCAAGGATATTATTCGTATCAGCAGCAATGCCAACTTCTGGACGATGGGCGACACCGGCCCCTGTGGCCCGTGCAGCGAAATGTTCTACGATCTCGACCCCAGCGGCCAGATGTACGGCGACCGCCCCGGAACGGCCGATGAAGACGGTGACCGATGGATGGAAATCTGGAACCATGTGTTTACCCAGTTCGACTTGCAAAAGGATGGCAGCAAACAGCTGCTGGCCAATAAAAATATTGATACCGGTGCGGGGCTGGAGCGCATCATGTGTGCCGTACAAGGTGTGCAGAGCAACTACGACACCGACGTGTTTCAGGCCATCATTGGGGCGGCGGCTGTTCATGCAGGGGTTGCCGATTATCAAAACATTAAAACCACCGAGCAGGGCGTAAGCCTACGCGTGGTGGCCGACCACCTTCGCGCCATGAGCTTTTTGCTGACCGACGGCGTGCTGCCGGGCAACGAAGGCCGTGGCTATGTGCTGCGCCGGATTATGCGTCGTGCCATGCGGCATGGGCATTTGCTGGGTGTAGAAAAGCCTTTTATTCACGCGCTGGTGCCAACGCTGGTGGGCCAAATGGGCGATGCCTACCCCGAGTTGCAGCGTGCTGCCACCATGGTAGCCGACACCATCAAGCTGGAAGAAGAACGCTTTGGCCGTACCCTCAAGCAAGGCATGGGGCTACTGGAAAGCGAGAGCCGTGGGCTCAAGACTGGCGATAGCCTCCCCGGCGCCGTTGCCTTTAAGCTGTACGACACCTACGGCTTCCCGCTGGATTTAACCCAAGATGCCCTGCGCAGCCGTGGCGTAGAGGTTGACCTGGCAGGGTTTGAAACCGCCATGAACGAACAACGTGCCCGTGCTCGTGCGGCCCACAAGGGGAGCGGTGATACCGCCTTGGCCGAGGTTTGGTACAGCGTGCAGGAAGCCTGCGGCGCGACCGAATTTTTAGGCTACAGCACTTTGCAGGCTGAAGGTGTGGTGCAGGCGTTGGTGCAGAACGGCAAGCGGGTTGCTAACGTGCCTGTGGGCGAGACCGTGCAGTTGGTGACCAACCAGACGCCCTTCTATGCCGAAAGCGGCGGGCAGGTGGGCGATACGGGAACCGTTCATGGGGTAGGGGCCCAAGGTGCTTGGGTTGGCACGGTAACGGATTGCCACAAGGTGCTGGGTTCGTTGTTGGTTCATACTGTTAAAATAACACAGGGTACGGCCAGCGAAGGCAATGTGCTGGAATTGCTGGTTGACGCTGCGCGCCGCAGTGCGATTGCCCGCAACCACACCGCGACCCACCTGCTGTTTGCCGGGTTGCGCGAAGTACTGGGCTCCCATGTGGTCCAGCGCGGCAGCCGCCAAGATGACCAGCTGACGCGGTTTGATATTTCTCACCCCAAAGGCTTGAGTCCCGAGGAAATTACGGCAGTAGAGGATTTTGTAAATGCGCGCATCTGGCACAACCTGCCCATCGTGACCCGTATTGTGGATAAGGACGAAGCGGTGAAGAGTGGTGCCACCGCCCAGTTTGGCGAAAAGTACGGCGATGAAGTGCGCGTGGTGTATGTTGGCACGCCCGAATCGGCCATGCTGGTGACGGCTGACCTGTGTGGTGGAACACACGTTGGGCAAACGGGCGAGATTGGCCTGCTGCGTATTGTGCATGAAGGCAGCGTGAGCGCGGGGGTACGCCGCATTGAAGCCGTGACGGGTGCGGCTGCTTTCCAGAGCTTCCGGGATGATGCGGCGTGTTTGAAAGAGGCCGCATCAACACTAAAATGCAAGCCTGCCGATGTGGCAAGCCGCGTTGCGGAGGTGATGGCCAACGCCAAAAAGGCCGCGAAGGCAACCCCTGCCAGTGGCATGGATGTGACGGCGTTGCTTGACCTGAAACAGACGTTGCAAGGCCGCGTAACCGTATTGGCTGAAGTACCCGAAGCCAACGGCGAAAGCCTGCGGCTGGCAGTGGAAAGTCTGAAGAGTGCGCTTGGCAGCGGCGTGGTGATGCTTGGCAGCCACAGCGAAGGCAAGGCCACTCTGGTGGCGGGTGTGACCAAAGACCTTGCCGGTACTCTGGGGGCTAACCTGCTGCTGAACGCTGCCTGCGCAGCGATTGGTGGGCGTGGCGGCGGGCGGCCCGAGTTGGCCATGGGCGGTGGTGAGGGCGCCGTTGCCCCGGCTTTGGAAGCAGCGCGGCGCTTTCTGTTGGCTTAATAACCAAGGCCTCTCCCCATGCTGTGCTTTTTGTGCATGGTATTGTGGCCACACTAGGGCGGGTTTGCCACAGAGACTCGGGTGAAGGCTGCGGGGACGGCAATTTTTCCGCGCCAAGGCCAACGCCTTACCCTTAAGGTGTTCTTAAATGAATTACGCGCGCATCATTTTAGTCGGGCTTGGCTGTTTAGCCCCCGCATGGCTGTGGGCGCAAGAAACTCTCTTTCAGAACGAAACGCGCCTTGCGACCGAAGCCTTGCCCTGCAAATGGGTGGCCATGGGGGGCCGTACGGGCCCGAGCTACGGCAGTGGGCGGTTTGATTTTTCCTGCAAAGGCGGCACGTGGGGCACCATTACGTTGCTGATGGATGCGGGCGGGCTGCGTGGTAACAGCTTAAGCCAAGTACGATTGGGTTACCGCGATTGGGACCCAGCGGTGAACCCTACCGCAGGCGAGGCTTCGGTCGCCGAGCAGTTTTTGCAGTATGTGCTTAATCGGTTTGTTCCGGCTGCGGTGGCGCCTGCCGTTCGGCAAGGCTTTTGGCAAGGTCGGCCCCAGCGGTGGCGTAGCGGGTCTGTTCGGGTGAACCTTAACACGGAGATGGGTGAGGGGTTTGTTCAGCGCTGGCTGATTGTTGAGCGCCCGTTCGTCGACCAGCAAGAGATGAACTTTGGGCCCACCCTCCCGGTGGTGGCCCCTTGGCGCCAGCCCCCAACCGACGGTGGGTTGCTGGTTCCCGAGCAGGCTGTTAAGCCTACGGTGCGCCCAGCCACACCGCAATCACCGGTTAATTTGCCAGCTCCTGCGCGGATTCAGCAGCAAGGGGTGCGGCGTGATGCACCGCTGGAAGTACCGGCTGAAGCCCCCGCTGGCCCACGCCGCGACCAGCGCGGCGAGGCGCCGCAATCGTTGCTGGATAGTGCCGCTGCAACCTTCCGTGGTTTGGTGGGGCTTGAAGCCAAGCCAGATGCCCTTGATACAGCCCCTGTGTTGGCCGACCCAGCGCGCTTACAAACGGCCCCCGCTGCCGAAAGTCTGCAACGGGCAGCGCCACCGCCGAGGATTTCGCCCAGCCTCGTGCCCAGTGTTGAAAGTGTGATTGATGGTCGTGCGCCAGCACCCACCAACTTTGCCGCCTACAACGAAGCCCAGAGCCTGACGCGTGACCTTGAAGCCCGCGCCATGGCCGACCGTCGTGCGCTGGCCTCACCCACGCAGGTGGTGGCGGGTGCTGAACAAGCGATTGCTGTTTCGGAAACAATGGTTGCATCGCCAACACTGCAGGTTGCGCCGTTGCAGGCCCCGACTGCCACGGTACAGCCCCCCGCATTATCAGAGTCCAAGCCTGTAGCCGATCCACGCTTCGTGCCCAGCCGTGATTTGCCCCAGCTTAAGTTCATCCCCAAGGCTGAGCCGGTGGATACCAGCGACGATGTGATTCGGTTTGAAGATGAGGGGAGTGGGCTTTAGAAGCCTTTCATTCACATCATAACTATACTTAAATGTGAATACCCTTTGACAATAACCCTTTTTCTCGGTTATTAGTTTATCGAATAACCACGTATCTTCACCTTTCGAGGGAGGTTGGTATGTCCATCACGTTTATAGAATTTTCGTTGAAGGATCTTAATCTGACCGACGAGATCCTATCGAAAATTAAAGCTTTGCTGGAAGGTCAGGGAGTCCAAGGCGACGTCCTGCTCGGGCAGTACACGGCACTTGACGCTCTCCTGTTGGATGACTCTCTGAAGCAGGCTGGTTATGTCTCTGTGGACAAGAGAGACTCGATCTTTTTCGATGGCACTGACTTGGTGATCCGCTCTCAGCTTTCCGAAGAAGGTGGCGGTGGTTATGATGAGCAGGCTTTGGTCCCCCTTGGCTTGGATGGAATGGGCAATGCCTGGTTTGCCTTCCCCGAACCACACGACCAGTATGGCACGCCCTGCCTTTCACTGGTGAAGGTGAAGAATGTAAAATTCTTTATGTGACGCAAAGAAAGAGTGAGAGGCCGTGAGGCCTCTTTTCT
>JAIXXE010000115.1 GCA_027490875.1 Alphaproteobacteria bacterium | reverse complement strand
CGCTGTCGTCAATCAGGCCTTCTGTAAGGGGCAGAAAGGTGACGCCAGCTTGGGCCAAAGAACTGGGCAAGGTAAGGGCGAGCAGATGCCCCTGGCGGCTGGCCGTTGGTAGCTTGGTGATGGGCTGAGGCAGCGTGGCCTGTGGTGCAAAAGCAGGGTTAGCCTGTGGGGCGGCCCCTACCATCATGGGCAGGGATATTGTGGCCTTACCCGGCAGGCAGACATCCTTGCAATAGAGAAAATCGGCGCTGAAACTTAACGACTGCGGCCCTGTGGCCAGCGTGGCTGGAACTTGCCATGGGGCTGTAAAGGTAACCTTGTTTTTATACCCATAGTTGGTAATAGGGGGGAGGGCGATGACCCCGGGGACCGGAAAGGTAAGGGGCACCACCGCGCCTGCGGCGTCGCGCAGTTCGGGTGGGAGGCCGCTATCACCAGCATTTTGCCAATAGATGTGCCATTCGGGCTGCAGGGTGAACTCCCAGGCCAACGCAATGGTTTGGCCAGGAGCCACCGTGCTATGGCTGGCCAGCAAGCGGTGTTGCAGTACCTGCGGCTCGTTATCCATAGCCCCTGGTGCCGAGTACCAATCCGAATGGCCCTGCGCCTGCACCGGCTGCAGGCCGATGATGCTAATCAACCCTGCAAGAATTATGGCACAGCACCACTTGAATTGGTGAACAGAGATGAAGAGTTGGCTTGATTGCATGGCGGGTATCTTCTAGAGTTTAACTGGTAAGGCAAGGCGCCTGCTGCGATTTGTAACATACGGGTAAGAAAATAACCAATGGCGTTAATACTACGGTGGGGGCTAGCAATTGCAGGAAGCATTGCCTTCATGGTCGGTGTAGCGGCGCTCCTGGTCGTCTTCACCCCCATGCGCCCCGATGACCTTTGGCAGGCTTACCTTGCCGCTCCGTGGTTCACCCAACCGTGGTTTCACGATTTTGGATTTGGGATTTTTATGGCTTGGAACTACTGGCCGTACTCTCTGTTGGTGGTTGGCAGCGCCATTGGGGCATGGCTGTGGGTGAAGGCCGCACCCAACGAAGAAATGCAGGCCTACGTCGAGCATATTTACGCGCTGGAAACGGCCCTGAAACAATCGCGCGAAACGGCCGAGCAAAGCACGATGAGCCTGGATAGTCTCAATGCCAAGCTCGATGAGCTGTTTGCCCGAACCGCCGAAGTTTGGTTGGTGATTAACCCCATTAACGGAATTAGGCGCAGCAACCAGCAGGCGCTGCGGCTTGGGCAACGTATCAACCCGGCCCTGCAGACACTGGAAGGCCGTTCGCCCCACGAGATTTTGGGCAGTGAGGTTTTGCTAAAGGCAGTCCATTTGGCGACGACGGAAAACGCAGTTTGGCAAGGGGAAGTAGAGTTGCCCCAGCTTCAGCAATGGTTCATGGCGTGGGTCTTGCCCTTTGGCACAGAGGTTGCGGTAATTTTGCGTGATGTAACACCCCATCACCGCGACGCATCATTTCTCCATAATACCGAGATATTGGTACGGCAGTTGGTTGAAGAAAGTACCAGACCTGTGGTGGTGACCGACAAGGAATGGCGCTATCTCTATGTTTCCAATAAGTGGGGCGAGGTGTTGGGCCTCGAGCCGGGACGCCAGCTGCTGGGGCAAGAACATTGGTTGGTCTCGCCCAGTTTTCCTGCCAATCGGCCCCAAGTGGTGCAACAGTTGTTGGCTGGCGTGCTGCTTGGCCAGAATGAAGAACGCTATACCCTCGGTGGCCGCGAGATGCTGTTAAGCTGGTCGATTCGCCCATGGAAAGATTCGGCCGGAATGCTGGGCGGCTATATTATGGTTGCCAACGATGTGACCGAAACGGTGCGCTTGCGGCAACAGGTGCAACAGGCGCAGGAACGCGACAACCAGCTGGCCTATACCGATTCCCTGACCGGTCTGCCCAACCGTCAGCTGTTTAACGACCGCTTAACCATTGCACTGGCACAGGCTTACCGTCAGTTAGGCAAATTGGGGGTTATCTTTCTCGACCTTGATGGGTTTAAGGCCGTGAACGACAGCCTAGGCCACGACGCTGGCGACTTGCTGCTCAAGCAGGTGGCCGAACGCCTGCAAAGCTGCTTGCGGGCTTCAGATACCCTAGCCCGCCTTGGGGGCGATGAGTTTACAATGATTTTACACGGCATTCGGGAAGCCCGCGATGCCGAAGTGGTGGTTGAAAAGGTGCTGCAGGTCATCCGTCAGCCCTACAACCTGAATGGTAATGTGGTTGATAAGGTCGGCACCAGCATTGGTGTTGCGCTCTACCCGCAGCATGCGGCCCAGGCAGCCGACCTGCTTAAACTGGCCGATGAAGCGATGTACGAAGCCAAAATGGGAGGAAAAAATACGTTCCGTTTTGCCAAAGCAAAGGCAGCAGGAGAAAGTAAACTTTCCGACGTTAAAACTTCATAACTTATCGCAAAGCCTGTTAACAATCACTCCCCATGCGCGGAGCCAAGAATTTTGAGAGCTGCCCTAGCGCCTGGCGAGGTTGCTAACATCACGCCGGACGGGGCCGGTGTCGCCCCAAGGGGGCGCAACAGCAAGCTCGCTGGCGTGGGCGGCCAATGTTTCGCCGGAGGCGGGCAAGCCCGAGGGGAAAATTCGTCCCCTTTTTGGCCTCTTTAGCGCTTGCCAATATTGCTAACATCACGCAGGACGGGGCCGGTGTAAAGCTGACGCGGGCGGCCAATCTTCTGGTCGGGTTCGCCAATCATTTCCATCCAGTGGGCAATCCAGCCAACCGTGCGAGAAAGCGCGAACAGGCAGGTAAACATGGGGGTCGGGATGCCAATCGCGCGCAGAATGATGCCGCTGTAGAAATCCACATTGGGGTAGAGTTTACGCTCGATGAAGTAGGGGTCGGCCAAGGCGGCCGCTTCCAGCGCAATCGCCACATCCAGTGCTGGGTCTTTCACGTTCAGTTCACGCAGCACGGCGTAGCAGGTCTCGCGCATAATCTTGGCGCGCGGGTCGAAGTTTTTATACACACGGTGGCCAAAGCCCATCAGCTTGGTTTCAGAAAGTTTATCCTTAACCTTGGCAATGAAGGCGGGCACGTTTTTCTCGTGGCCGATTTCCTGCAGCATTTTTAGTACGGCTTCGTTCGCACCACCGTGGAGGGGGCCCCAGAGCGTTGCCACCCCCGCCGCTACGCAGGCAAACGGGTTGGCGCCGCTGCTGCCGGCCAAACGCACGGTGCTGGTGCTGGCGTTCTGTTCGTGGTCGGCATGGAGTGTAAAGATGCGATCCATCGCCTGCTCAATCACGGGGTTTACTTCGTAGTCTTTGGTCGGCACGGCAAACATCATCCGCAAAAAGTTGCCGCTGTAGGAAAGGTTGTTGTCGGGGTACATGAACGGCTGACCGACGCTGTACTTGTAGGCCATGGCCGTGAGAGTTGGCATTTTGGCAATCAAGCGATAGGCCGTAACCTCGCGGTGGCGGGGGTTATGGATGTCGGTACTGTCGTGATAAAAACTGGCCAAGGCGCCGGTAACACCGCACAGGATGCTCATCGGGTGAGCATCCGGGCGGAAGCCATGGTAAAAGGTGGCCACCTGTTCGTGCACCATGGTGTGGTCCATCACGGTGTTTTCAAACGTTTCCAGCTCGGTGCGGTTGGGTAGTTCACCAAACAGCAGCAGGTAACATACTTCCAAATACGTGCAATGTTCGGCCAGTTGCTCGATGGGGTAGCCGCGGTACATCAGCTCGCCCTTGTCGCCATCGATGTAGGTAATGCCGCTTTGGCAGGCGGCGGTGCTCATGAAGCCTGGGTCGTAGGTGAAGACCCCCTGATTTTTATACAGGGCACGCACATCGGCCACCGCAGGGCCAACCGTGCCTTTCAGCAAAGGCAGCGTGACGGTCAGGCTATCGCCGCCGCCCATAGAAGCTGCGCCGCCGCCAGACCCACCACTGGAACCTTGGCCGCCACCGTTGGCAGATTTACTGGAAGGGAGTTTGACCACATTGGCCATCGTGCACCTGCTTTCTGAATATTATTATTACAAAACTTTATGCTGCATTGCAGCAGATGGTCAACCGGAAAGGAAAGACTTTTAACCTAAATTGTTACGGTGGGGGTTGTTTTTTCAGCACAAGCGTCTTACCTGAACAGAGGAATTGGCTGCATCAGACCGTTTTCACGGCATATGTTGACTGATTCCGCGCGCCCATCGCCCATGGGCTGGCCGCTAGGGAGGACCCCATGGCCAAGCTTGTACGTGCATTTTTTCTTTCCATTGCCCTGCTGGGCGTGGGGGTGGCCCTTGCGCCGCCGCCTGCTCAGGCAGGGTTGGCACGGCTGACGCCTAAGGAGGAACTTTCCTCCATCTTGGAGGAATTTTCCTCTTGGGCTGGGAAGTTCCGCCAATTGCTCACGCGGATGGAACGTGAGCAATTGGCGAATCAAACGCAGGGGGGGCTCAGCGTTGAGACCACCCTGCGGGCGGTTTCACTGCTGCGAGACTCCCAGAGCGCGATCGAGGCAAGCAACTTCGACCGCGCTGCGTTGACGGCTCTGCGTGAACGGGCACTTTTTGAGCAGGAAAAGGCTGCTCGGCTGGCCGCGGAGTATGGCCACCTCAACGCGCAGGCCAGCCAACGCGAGCACCAGCGGCTCGTCGGCTTGCTGGAAGAGGAGGTCATCAAGCCTCTTTCTCAACGCCTCGCCCGCGGGACTTGAGCCTCTTCTTGAGTCTGAGTCCCTTGACCCCCACCGTGCAACTGCGCGGTGGGGGTTGTTTTTTGGGCACGAGGGGGCCCTATTTCTTGAGTGGAATTAGATTCATCAGAGCGTTTGCAAGCTTTTGTGAGGCTAATTCTGCGCGTCCGCCGCCTGCGGATGAAGGCTCAGGGAGGATTCCATGGCCAACGTTATTCGGATGTTTTTCTTCACAATTCTCCTGGGCCTCGGTGGTGCGGTCGTCGCACCGCCGCCAGCCCATGCGGGACTGGCGCGTCTCTTCCCGGAGCAAGAGGCCTTGAGAGGCCAAATAAGAGAACGCCTAGCCGTGTGGGTCCGCCGTGAGGCGGACATTCGCCAGCGTGGAGTCAGGCGTGGTCCAGAGCTAAACGTTGTCAGGAGGGCCGTAAGGTTTCTAAGTGACTCTCGGGTCATAAATGAGCCTTTCTCTCAGCGATCACTTGCCGGAGCGGCTGATAGTGTTGAGGGAGTATTGTGGCTCACAGGTCAAGTGCAGGATGATGACCAACTTTATAAACTGTATAAAGAGTTGGAAGAAGACGCCGAGCTCTTCAGAAAGTTAATAGAGTGGCGCTTGGATAACGAGCAGTAATCCAGGCACAATGGAACCCCCGCGACGCAGCAGCGTCGCGGGGGTTTCCTCGTATTAAGCAGGTTCAATAAACACGGCAGTGCCTTGCACGGCCACCATCAGCATGGTTTTGCCGCTGCCGCTGATTTCGCCGTAGTCAATATCAATGCCAATCACGGCATTGCAGCCTGCGGCCTCGGCCTGGTTGCGGATTTCGCGCAAGATAAGCTCCCGCGCGTCGCCCAAACTATCCTGAAAGGTGCCACTGCGGCCGCCCACCACGTCGCGCACCTTGGCAAAAAAATCGCGAAAGATGTTCGTGCCCATCACGGCTTCCGAGGCCACCAGCGGGCCATACTTTCGGATGCGGTAGCCTTCGACGTTATGGGTGGTGATGAGCAGCATGCCGACGATCTTTCTTCAGCCCCACTCTAGCGGCCTAATGCTGCCAAAAAAACCCCGCCAGAGCGGGGCTGATGGTTCTGTGGGCATAAAACGCCACAGAAAAGGGGCACTAGACCTGCTTGACGCGGCTTTGGCGCGGCGATTCCTCGGCCACATCCAGCCCTAAATCGGCCAGAAAATCCTCGGCATAGCCCCCAAAAAAGGGCGTCGCAACGCTGGCAGCAGGCTCCTCGTGAAAGGTAATCATCGCATCTTGGGCGGCCATCGCCGGCTTTACCGGCAACTGGATGCTGGCAAAGAGGGCCTGCTTCAATGTCTGTTTCATGGCCGTTACTTCCATTGGTTGTAAGCGTTGGTGCTAGAAGCGTAACCCGGGCCATGGGGCCCCGTCAACGCGTCGTCTCTGCTAGCGGTATGGGGCGCGTTGGGGGTGGTTTCAAGAGGGTTTGGTAAGAAAATAGTCTGAAATCTTACGTAATAGTTTAGTTGAATATATTTATCTAAATTAATGTTATAATTACTTCTTTACTAAACGACTTGCAAGCTGTTCAAGCTTGTAGAGCTTTTGCATATCGGCCTGAAGCAGCCGCAGTTGCTCTAGCCAACGGGCCAGCAGCTGGGCGCGTTCGCCGTCGTGCAGCAGCTTTTGCTGGCGCTTGGCCACCATGGTAATGGCCATGGAGAGGTCGGGGTATGGCGAAAAGCTGGTGACGCGGCGGGCCTTGGCGGGCTCGGGGGGCATGGCTTCGGTCAGGGCCGAGACCAAGGCATCGGAACCTCCCGCAGGGGCGGCAGGTTTAGAACCCTTGCGCGCTGGTTTGGTAAGGCGGAGCGGTTGGCGTGGCGGCATGGGGGGATGATAGGAGGACTGCGTCATCACAGCAAGCCCTTTGCCTGTGTGACGCACGGCAATCTGGCTAGGCGCTGGTGGTAAGGCCTAGGGTGCGACGGGTTTCGGAATCATCGTTAACCTTTTGAATAATTGCCGACCACCAGCCCAAGCCGTCGTACTCTTGATACCCAAGCGTGCGCGCAAAGGCGACCAGCGCCCCGTTGGCGTAGTAGCTGCCCTTGGCCTGCCCACCGGTGTTGATGACAAAATGCTGACCGGTGGTATGCGCACCTTCGGTATCGGCCATGATGCGATGATTGGCATCGAGCAGCAGGACGCGCGAGCGGGCTTTGTCGGCTTCGGTAAAGGGCGGTTCGTGCGTCACAATCGTGTTGCCCTGATTCTCCCAGTCGAAATAGACCCCTAAGGTGCCAAGCAGCTGGCCATCGGCCGCACCATTGGCGCGCACCCCGGTGGCATAGACCAAAACCCGCTGGCCGTGCGTTGGGCAAGTATAGACATCGCCTGCCACATACTCGGTGCCGCTACGGGTGGCGGCTGCCAATTGAAACCAAGGCTGTTCGTTCACCAAGGTCTGGTTAAGCGCTTCGCGGTGTTTGGGATTGGCCGATGCTATCACGCGACCCTCTAAGTCGGTGAGGACCAAGTTGGCATAGACACTGTAAAACTGATTGATCTGGCTTAAGCGGAGGTCGGCAAAGGCCCGCTTGGCCTCGTCGGCAGGGGCCAACAGGCATTCCCAGACGGAGGTATCGGTGGCCCACCAGCGTACATCGGCGGTTCGTTCATATAGGTTGCGCACAATCAGCTGCACGAGTGTTTGGCAAATATCCTGAAGGCGGAGACCTTCCATCTGCTCGACCAACGCGCCAGCCATACCCGTGCTGTGCATAATGCGCTTGAGTACCACGCTGGCAAAATCATCGGCGGCCTTGGCTGTACTACCGGCAAGTTTTTGCACTTCCTGAGCCACCACAGCAAACCCACGCCCTGCCGCGCCAGCGCGCGCAGCCTCGATGCTGGCATTGAGCGAGAGCAGTTTGGTTTGCGAAACAATCTTTTTATTCTGTAAAGCGTACTCCGAGACATCGCCGCTGATGCGCTCTAGCAACAGACGCATACTGCGCGGGTTTTCGGGCAGGGTATGAATGGCAGTATCAATGGTTTCCTGTCGGCTCTGGGCCGGCATAGAAGGTTTTAGTTTTAAAGAACTCATCCGGGGCAACCTTTGTGGTTGTCTTGTTATTTCTAGGTATAACTTAGATGCACCAAACCTGCCGTGGGTTAAGACGGCAGGGTTTGGGTCATTTGGGTGCCTCTGACGTTAGGACACCTTTTCGCCGTGGGTGGAAAGGTCCAACCCGGCATCTTCATCTTTGGGTGATACCCGCAGGCCAACGGTGTATTTGGTGACCAGCAGGATAACAGCCGTTACCACAGCGCTGTAGGCAATGACCACCAACGCCCCGTACAGTTGCAGCAACACCTGTTGGCTGTTGCCTTCAATCCAGCCAGATTTACCACCGACGGCCGCGATGGCGAATACCCCGGTAAGCAGCGCGCCAATCAGCCCACCAATACCGTGAACCCCGACCACGTCCAGGCTGTCATCGTAGCCCAGCGCTTGCTTCATGTAGGTGCAGCCCATCAGGCACAGCGGGCCGGTTACCAAGCCAATCATCAAGGCGCCTGGAATACCAACAAACCCGGCTGCTGGCGTAATGGCCACCAGCCCAGCCACCGCCCCGCAGGAAATGCCAACCAAACTTGGTTTGCCCTTTTGCAACCACTCGGTTGCCATCCAAGCCAGCGCAGCAGCAGCAGCGGCAATTTGGGTGTTGAGCATGGCCATCCCGGCTTGCGCATTGGCAGCCAAGGCAGACCCCGCGTTAAACCCAAACCAGCCGACCCAGAGCATGCTCGCCCCCACCATGGTGTAGGTAATATTGCTGGGATTGAACAGGTCGGAGTCCTTCGGGAAGCCGCGCCGTTTGCCAAGCATAATGGCGGCCACCAGACCGGCCACCGCCGCGTTAATGTGTACCACGCTGCCGCCGGCAAAATCCAGCACACCCCATTGGGCCAGTATCCCGCCACCCCAAACCATGTGGGCAATCGGGGCGTAGACCAAGAGGCTCCAGAGCGCCATGAACACGATCATGCCGCTGAACTTAATCCGTTCGACAAAGCAGCCAATAATCAGCGCAGGCGTAATGATCGCAAAGGTCATCTGGTACATAACAAACACGCTGGTGGGGATCGTGCCGGTGACGTCACTGGCGCTGATACCATTCAGGAAGGCTTTGGAGAGGTCGCCAAAAAAGCCATTACCAGAGCCAGAAAAGGCAATGGAATACCCTGCCACAACCCAGAGAATCGCCACCAAGCAGCAAATCACAAAACACTGCATGAGCGTGGAAACGATATTCTTTTTGCGAACCAGTCCGCCGTAAAACAAAGCGAGGCCTGGGATTGTCATGAACAGCACCAAGGCGGTTGCAGTCAGCAACCACGCGGTGTCGCCGCTATTAACCGTTGGGGTTTGGGCCAGCGCGGTAGGCGCCAGCAAGGTGAGGGCTGCAACCAACCACCGCCATGCAGTGTTCGGTTTGCTAGTGCCCAGAGCGATTGCACGACTCATGGGAGAGGCTTTCTTATAGGTTATCGGTTTGGGCGGGTGCAGCACTACGGCCTACACGCGTCACTGGTCTATCCTCGCTTGAGTTGAGGCCTGAAGACAACGCGATTGATGAAATCATCATCATACCACCCCATCAAAGCGATGTTTTGGCAACACATTAACCTAGTGCAGCACTAGGAAAACGCACCCTCTGCCTTCCATCGGCCCGTTCATGGCTGGTTGGTTTGCAAGCGCAGCGTTAGGCTTTCCAACCAGGCGAGGTCATCGGACTTACTGTCTGCAGGCTTTAAGTACGTACGGGCCAATGCGAGACTTTGCTTGGCCGCTGCGAGGTCCTCGCGGGCCAGTGCGGCCTCGGTAAAGGCCAAATGGCTGGCACCCAGGCGCTTAAGCTGGCCCAAGGTTCGCCCTAGGCCTTCCCATGGTTCGCTCCAGCGCGGCCACGCTTGGGTAATGGCCCGATAATGACTGGCGGCTTCGGCGGGCTGTTGCTGGGCGCGGAGCAACTCGGCCAACTGAAAGCGCAACAACAACCCCTGTGGCACCAGAGCAAGCGCCTTACGGTAGTACTGGGTTGCTTGAGGCAATTCGTTGGTCATCACAGCGGCCTGTGCCAAGGCTTCGAGGTAGTAGGGGTCGTTGGGTGCTTCAGCGTGGAGTGTCGTGAGCAGCGCGCGGGCTGGGGTCACCTGGCCTTGCCGCAACATGGCCAAGGCCCGAGCGTAGCGCGCCACCGCCGTAGGCCCGGTGTAACGACGTAAGACGGCCGCAGGGCTAAGCGCAAGTGCGGCTACTTTGGCCTGAATGCGGGCCCAGTCGGCGGCCTGCTCCTGACGGGCCAATGCCTGCTGTTTAAGCGGCGACTCCTCTTGCATAATTGTTTGCAGTCGGCTCAGGCGTTCCTGTGGCAAGGGGTGGGTGACCAACCACGCTGGGGGGGCATTGAACGAAAGCTGGGTTTGGGTTCGCAGGGTGTTAAACAGTTCGGTCATTCCCGCAATGCTAAGCCCCGCGTGGTGCAAAGCCTTCACAGCCTGCTGATCGGCTTCGTTTTCCTGCGACCGCGAAAACCCCAAAGCATTTTGCAGCCCCAAGGCTTGGCCGCCCAGTGCCATCGCCACTGCGGCTTGGGGGGCCCCAGCCATGGCAACTCCAGCGCCCAAAATGGCCCCTGTAAGCGCAGGCCACAGGGCTTGTTGTTGCATCAAGTCGCGCGTGGTGAGGTGCCCGGCAGCCAAATGGCCCAGCTCGTGCGCCAGCACGCCTTGCAAGGCTGCCACGCTGCGAGCCTGTGCAATCAGGCCCGTATGCAGGTAAATCAAGTTTTCTGGGGTAACAAAGGCGTTGATGTCGGGGTCGTTCACCAGCACAAAGTGGACTTGGCGCTGCGGAACCAAAGTAGGACGGAGGGGGACAGTAAGCCTTTGGGCGAACTGATTAAATTCCTCATCGAGGATGAGAGTTTGTGACCAACCCGTTAGACCCGCACCCAAACTACCGAAGATAGTGAGCAACGTACCGAGTAAAAAACGTGGCAACACCAAGTGAGTTAATTGAGTTAACGCCAACCTAGCGGGCCCGCGATAACCGCGACTTGCGCAGGGCCCGGCGTGCCACCACACTGCGACGTGCGGCAGAAGCAACCAAAGAAGCGCCCGAACCGCGAAAGACGGCGGAATCGCCGGTCTTGCTCATGATGGGCAGAGTAAAATCATCCTGCATAGGTTCTGGCATTGGCTCTGGCATAGCGGCTGGAACTGGCTTAGGGAAGATGTCCTGGACCTGGGGAGGGGCCATCATCGGTGCCGGAGCAGAGTGACTTTCTACAGCTTTGGCTGAAGGGGCAGGATTCTGGACCGCTGGCAAGCTAAGAGCTGCGGCAAACACATGTGGAACCTGTACCGTTGCGGCAAGCGGCGCCACGGGGCTTGGAGCTGCTGCAATCAGGGCTGCAACTGAGGTGGCCCGCGCCACAGGGGGTTGCTGAATGTGTTGTAACGTTTCCAGCAGTTGCATCCGGGCCAGCTGGGTATCACAGGTTAAAGTACTTAAACACTTAATATTTTGAGCCTGCCATGCCCCCATCACGCCAACCCAATCGGCGGGCGATTGGCATTGCGGCAACGAGGCCAATGCTGTTTGTTGCGCCTGCCAGAGTTGCTGGGCGCAGCGACCGCGCAGGTTCATAATACCCGCCACAGTCTGCCAATAGGCGGCTGGCCCTTGCCAGAGCTGGGTCATGGCGTTCACGCCTTCACCAACCTCCATACCTAGGGTAAACGGCTGAAACAGCGCGGTGATAGGGTCAGATTTCATGAGGATGCAGGCGTCCCTTCAGTGCTTTTTATTTGATTACAGCATGGCGGCTGGCGTCTTAAGCGTCAAGCCTTAAGGGCAGATTCATTGGGTTAAGATACGAAGAAGACTGCAAAAGTATGCCCGCTTGGCAGGCACCGAAGCCAGTCCCGGATGGCTTGCTTAGGGCCCTATGGGCGTGATAAGGAAGGCTTATGACGACAGCCGCAGCACCCGCCCCAACATCCAAGGATCCTAAAAAATCAGCCACCGCAGCGCCGCTTAACGCTACCCTGAGCCCTGCCTTGCAAGACCTGTTGGCCACCTTAACCGCGTTGGAAGGCTGGTTGGCCCATTCGGCCCTTGAAGAATTGGAAATTGAACAAGACGGGCGTCGACTGCGCCTGCGTAAGCCGGGCCTTATGATGGCCAATATGGTTGCCAGCACCCCAACAGCAGCCGCCCCAGCCGTCGCAGCGCCCCAAGCCGCGCCTGCCGAAACAGGGCATATTTATAAAGCCCAACTGGTAGGAACCTTTTACAGCGCCAGTGGCCCCGATGCCGCCCCCTTTGTGCAAGTGGGTACGGCCGTGAAGATGGGGCAAGTACTGGGGATTATTGAGGCCATGAAAACCATGAATCAGGTAACCGCCGATGTGGATGGCACCATTCAGAAAATTATGGTGAAAAACGGCCAAGCGGTGGAGTTTGGCCAGCCGCTGTTCGTGATTGCCTAAGACGTAATCCTTACCAACGAGTCGATTGCAATCGGGCCGCTTGCCATGTTTAAAAAAATACTCATTGCCAACCGTGGTGAAATTGCGGTGCGGGTCATTCGGGCCTGTCGTGAGCTGGGCGTGGCCACGGTGGCCGTGCACTCTACCGCCGATGACCATGCTATGCATGTAAAACTGGCTGATGAATCGGTCTGCATTGGGGGGCCAAGCCCGCGTGAGAGCTACCTGAATATTCCGGCCATTCTGGCAGCGGCCGAGGTGACTGCCGCTGAGGCGATTCATCCCGGCTATGGGTTTTTAGCCGAGAATGCCAAATTTGCAGAAATTACTGAAAAGTTAGGCTTCACCTTTATTGGCCCAACGCCCGAGCATATCCGCCTGATGGGCGACAAAATTACTGCTTTGCAAACCGCGCAAGGGCTGGGGTTGCCCACCATTCCCGGCAGCAATGGCCCCGTTG
The DNA here is from genome assembly GCA_027490875.1 of Alphaproteobacteria bacterium. Taxonomy (GTDB): domain Bacteria; phylum Pseudomonadota; class Alphaproteobacteria; order UBA2136; family UBA6156; genus JADCGN01. The sequence goes on along the minus strand of JAIXXE010000115.1, from coordinate 654 downwards.
CAGGGGTGGATGAGGCCGTGATGTTGGCCAAACAGATTGGCCTGCCCGTGATTGTGAAGGCTGCAGCCGGCGGCGGCGGGCGTGGGATGAAAGTGGCGCGCGCCGAAAGCGACCTGCGCAGCGCGGTTGAAATGGCGATGAGCGAAGCACAAGCCGCCTTTGGCGATGGCCGCGTTTACCTGGAAAAGTTTTTACAAACCCCGCGCCATGTGGAAGTTCAGGTACTGTGCGACACCCATGGCAACGTCAGCATTTTAGGCGAGCGTGATTGCAGCCTGCAACGTCGCCACCAGAAGATTTTGGAAGAGACGCCATCGCCCGCCGTGACCGACAGCCAACGCCAGCAGCTGTTTGCCACCGTGGCAAAGGCCTGCCATACCCTAGGGTACCGTGGCGCCGGCACCTTTGAGTTTTTGTTTGAACAGGGGCAGTTCTATTTCATTGAAATGAACACCCGCTTGCAGGTGGAACACCCCGTGACGGAGATGGTGACGGGCATTGACTTGGTGGCCGAGCAGATCCGGATTGCCGCTGGGGCCCCGCTGCGCTACGCGCGCGAAACCATTACCCCGCGCGGCCATAGCATTGAATGCCGAATTAACGCCGAGGACCCCATCACCTTTGCCCCCAGCCCCGGCACCATTACCGACTATT
>JAIXXE010000078.1 GCA_027490875.1 Alphaproteobacteria bacterium | reverse complement strand
CCAGAACGCGGTTGGGGAGAACAATGGTTCATTGTTCGGGCCCCCAACCCGTATCTGGAATAACAACAATTCTTTTCTCTTCTGTTATTACGCTGCGCCGTCGGTCTTCGCTTCGCTACGGCTCCAGATAGCCGCAGGGGGCCCAAAATCGGCAAGCGATTTATCCCATACTGGCCCCTGCTGGCTTCTGGAATGACGGGCAATGTATGTGGTAAGTATTCTTGGGCTTGGCTATAAGTCCTTTACACGTTAAGAGGTTGTATGCACTAAAGAGCAAGAGAGTCTAAAACTACCCCAAAGAACGCCGTTTACGTTTGTACAGGCTGTTGGGGCTATCGGCCCACGGGCGCAACAGAATGGTCATGCTCGGGCGAATGCGCAGGTTCTTGCGGGTCTTTTCCGTCACGCCGATATTCGCCAGCCGCAGGTGCGTCCCAAGGTTATCGCTGTCGGTCAACTTGAGGGTTGAAGGTGTGAGACGGTGCACCAGTGTCCAGTGCTCATGCGCCTTTTCCAACCCCAAAATCGCCACCTGATTTTGCTCGTTCACCTCCTCGCGCAGGCGGCTGACGTAGGTATTCACCCGCCATGCTGGGCCATTGCTGGGTTTTTTGAACACATGGGTGCGCACTTCAAGCCGTAATTTGGCAGGCACAGCACGGTTGGCCAACGCGATTAAATCCAGCTGTTCTTGGTAGCTCGTGCCTTCAAACACCGCCACGGGCACACTCTTGGCCATTTTTTTGAAGAGCTTGGTCGCCCGCTCGGGTTCAAACATATCACCAAACAGCAAGCGGTAGGCATTAATGACGGCATAGATGCCGCACAGGCCATCCAAACTACCCTGATTAAAGGGCTCGATGCCGGGCAGCACGCGGGCGGCCATTACATCACCACCCGCAGGGCATCAGGCCGAGTGGCATAAATCCCCGCCGCATCCACCACCAACTTACCGGCCAACGCGCCCGCAGGCAGCTTCTGAAAAGCACTGTGGGCGGTAAGGGTTACCACCACGTCGGCCTCGGCAACAGCTTGCTCAAGCGCGGTCAACGGCAACTGCCACGTTGCCAGATGCGGCTCCACCACCCGCAGCGCAACACCAGCGGCCTGCAAGGCTTCAACCACCGTCACGCTGGGGCTTTCGCGCAGGTCATCCACATCGGGCTTGTAGGCCAGCCCCAAGGCCGCCACTACGGGCTTGGCCTTGCCCGTGGCCGCACAGGCTTTTTGCACCTGCGCCACCACCCAGTGGGGCTTGCCGTCGTTCACGGCGCGTGCGGTTTGCAGCAGCGGGGTAAGGTCGGGCGCGGCCTGCACAATAAACCAGGGGTCCACCGCAATGCAGTGGCCGCCAACGCCAGCGCCAGGGTTCAGAATGTTCACCCGTGGGTGCCGATTGGCCAGGGCAATAATCTGTCGCACATTCACCCCTAGGCGCTGGCACACCAAGCTAAGTTCATTGGCAAAGGCAATCTGCACATCGCGGCTGGCATTTTCCACCAATTTAACCAGCTCGGCCTCAGCGGCAGTGCACCCAATCACCTCACCCTTGCAAAAACTTTGATACAGCGCCACGCCGCGTGCGGTGGCGGCATCGGTCAGCCCGCCCACCAAACGGTCGTTATGCACCATTTCGTACAGGGTGTTGCCCGGAATGGCCCGCTCGGGGCAGAACACAAAGTCAATCTTGCCTGTTAGCTCTGGCCGCATGGCCTCAATCACCGCCTTAACCTCGGACTGCGTGGCGCCCAGCGGGCTGGTGCTTTCCAGCACCACCAGCTCGCCCCCTTGCAACAGCGGAGCAAGGCTTTGCACACCAGCCCGCACCGCGCCCATATCGGCGGTGTGGGTGGCGTGATTGACCGGGGTCGGCAGGCTAAGCAACCACACCTGCGCCCAGCCAACCGGCAGGTTTTGGCTTAACGCAGCCCCGCCCAGTACCGCCCGCAGCCGTTCTGTCTGGTGGGCTTGGGCCACCAGCTCTGGCAGCCCCGGCTCGGTAAAGTCGGCCTTGCCAGCGTTCACCGCCGCAACCACTTCGGGGCGAATATCAATGCCCACCACGCTGTGCCCAGCCCGCGCCAATACAGCCGCCATCGGCAGCCCCATATAGCCCAAGCCAACTACTGCAATCTGCATCGTCTGCTGTTCCTTCATTGGCCCTACCCTAAGCAGCAGTTTGCTCAAGGCTCAAGGGCTTTGATGGAAATTTTTTAGGAAATATTTTTCTCCATAACTATACTTTTCAATACGTTAATATTATCAGCCACACTCTGTGCGTTAAAGATGGCACTCCCAGCCACCGCCCCCATTGCCCCCGCAGCCACCACCTGCGGCAGGGTCGTACGGTTTACCCCACCATCCACCGTGACCGGTAAATGGGGGGCAACCCTGCGTATTTCGGCCAACTTTTCCAGCAATGGGGGCTGAAAGGCCTGCCCCCCCGCCCCTGCCGGCACCGTCATCAGCAACGCAAAGCAGCACGCGGGGTGGCTTAACCACGGGGCCAGCACGGTCACCGCGTCGGTATGGTCAAGCGCCAAGCCTGCCTCGGCCCCACTGGCCGCAATGCTGGCCAAGGCGGCTTCAATGGCCGCCGCATCAGCAGCCATCGTGGCATGAAAGGCCACCCGCCACGGCCTTAAGTCAAGCAGAGGTTCAAGCCACTTCAGGCCCGTCATCAGGTGGCAAT
>JAIXXE010000087.1 GCA_027490875.1 Alphaproteobacteria bacterium | reverse complement strand
GATAAACAGGTGCAGATTGCCCATAACGTGACCTTAGGCCGTGGGGTAAGAATTGCAGCGCAAAGCGGCATTGCAGGCAGCACCACAGTGGGCGAATGGTGCGTGATTGGGGGGCAATCGGGCATTGCGGGCCACCTAAGCATTGCGCCCAAATGTATGGTGGCAGCGGCCAGCGGAGTCACCAAAACCATCGAAACCCCCGGCAGCGTGGTAGCAGGGATGCCGGCGGTACCAATTACCCAATGGCGCCAGCAAATGGCCCTGCTAGCGCTGAATGCCAAGCGGGCGGGCAAAGGCCAACAAGCTGCTGCGGTGCCAGCAGCGTCTGCCCTAGCAAGGGAAGCTAACCCCGCCGCCACACCAGCCCAAACATCAGCCCAAACGCCCGCACCAAGGTCAGCGCCATCCCCCAAACCCTTGCTGCCCTTGGGCCCCGACACTGCCAACCCCTTTGTGGGAGAAGTTTACTAATGCCCACCTTGCCCAAAACCCCTGCGGCGGTGATGAAATGGATTCCGCACCGCCCCCCCATGTTGCTGGTGGGGGGGGTGCAATCGTGCGATGCCAAGGGGCTGGTGGCGACCCGTATGTTTACCGCGGACGAGGTCTTTTTTCAGGGCCACTTTCCTGACGAACCGATTGTCCCCGGTGTCATTATTCTGGAAGCCTTGGCCCAAGCCGCCGCGCTGCACACCAGCCTGACGAAAAACCTCTCGGCCAAAGAGGTCGCGTATCGTTTTTCCAAAGCCAGCGACGTGGCATGGTTGGCCCCCGTTATACCCGGCCAAACCGTGACGCTGCTGGTCACAAAGCATCGCGAAAAACTCGGCTTCGTGCTGTTTGAAGCCACCGCCAAGGTTGGCGCCACGGTGGTCTGTAAAGCAACCTTAACCGCGAAAGTTCTGACGCGATGACATCTCGTTCAGCCATCAAAGGCACGTCCAGCATTCACCCAACCGCCCTTGTTGAAAAAGGGGCCAAGCTGGCCGCGGGTGTTACCGTGGGGCCCTTTTGCACTGTCGGCCCCGAGGTGGTGATTGGCGCCGGCACGCGGCTGGTAAGCCATGTGGTTGTTACCGGAGCCACCGTGCTGGGTAAGGATAACGTGGTGTACCCCTTTGCCAGCTTGGGGCAACCCAGCCCCGACCGTAAATTCAAGGGCGAAAAAACCACCCTGGCCATCGGGGATGGCAACGATATTCGGGAAGGCGTGACCATGCATGTGGGCACGGCGGTGGGTGGTGGGCATACCGCCGTGGGCAACCATAACCTCTTTATGGCGGGCAGCCATGTGGCGCACGATTGCGTGGTGGGTAACCATTGCATTCTCGCCAACTACGCCCAACTGGCGGGCCATGTGGTGCTGGCCGACTTCGTAAACATTGGGGGGCTGAGCGGGGTTCATCAGCACGTGCGCATCGGCAGCTACGCGATTGTGGGGGGCCACACCGCCGCCGATTACGATGTGCCGCCGTTTGCCAGCGTCTCGGGCAAGCGCGCAACCCTTAAGGGCTTGAACCTGGTTGGGCTGCGGCGGCGCGGCTTCGATAGCAGCCTGATTCGGCAACTGGATGAGGCCTACGATTTTCTGTTCGATACCGAGGACGAAACGGGGCTATCGTTGCAGGAGCGTGCTCAAAAACTGAAGCGCCGTAGCCGCCAGACCGAGGTTAAATTGCTCGCAGCATTTGTGATGGCCAGCCGCCGTGGTATGGTGGGATATGAGGAAGAATAGAGCATGATTCAAAGTATCGATCGTTTAACGCTATTGGCTAAGATTTAGAAAAAAAATGACCAACACCCTTACCATTTTAGCAGGCGGCGGGCCATTACCGGCGCTGTTGGCAGCGGCGGCGCAGGCCAAGGGCTGGCAGGTGCAGGCGGTGGTATTTAATGGCCAGCCGCAACCGCAAGCATTCCCTAATACCGTGGCTGTTCACCCCTTTGCCTTGGGGCAGGTGGGGCATATTCTGGCGCACCTTAAGGCCAGCCATACCACCCATGTGGCCTTGGCCGGAAATTTGGATAAACCCAGTATTCTCTCGCTTAAGCCCGATGTGGTAGGCCTGAAGCTAATGGCACGCGCGCTGGTGAAACACGACGATGCCCTGCTGCGTAGCGTCACCGACTTTTTGGCTGAACAAGGGTTTACGCTGGTTGGCGTGGCCGATTTAATCCCCGACCTGCTGGCCCCTGTTGGCCCGTTGGCCAAGGCGCGCCCCAACACCGCCGACCTTGAAGATATTGTACTAGGCCGTACAACGCTGGCGATCTTGGGCGACCTGGATATCGGGCAATCCTGCATTGTGCATAATGGTGCGGTGCTGGGTGTGGAAGCGGTGGAAGGCACCGATGCGCTGATTGAACGCTGCGCCCCTTTACGCGGCAGCGAGCAGGGCGGGGTGCTCATCAAGCGCGCCAAAATGCTGCAAACCGAACTGGCCGATATGCCCTTTGTGGGCCCGACCACCATGAAACTCCTCGCACACTCTAGGTATCGGGGTTTGGTGGTGCAGGCGGGTAAAACGCTGCTGCTCGATAGCGCCGCGATGGTTAGCTTGGCCAATCAGCATCAGCTGTTTTTGGAATGCGATGGCTAACACCCTTCTGATAGTGGCCAGCGAACCCAGCGGTGACCGTTTGGGCGGGGCGCTGATGGCAGAACTGAACCAGCGCGATCCAACCCTGCGGTGGGTTGGGGTTGGCGGCCCCGCCATGCAGGCGCAGGGGTTAGTCTCGGCCTTCCCGATAAGTGATTTGGCGGTGATGGGGCTGTTTGAGATTCTCCCTGCTATCCCCCGAATTTTAGTACGCTTAAGCCAGTTACAGATGCTCGCGGCAAGAGAAAAGCCCGATTTAATTCTTACCATTGATGGCCAAGACTTTTCCAAACGCCTTGCGCAAAAACTCAAGTTTTTGGATATTCCGCACATACACTACGTGGCACCTAAGGTGTGGGCGTGGCGGCAGGGGCGGGTAAAAAGACTCAAAGACCTTTACACGCATCTGCTGAGTAACCTGCCGTTCGAAGCCCCATGGTTTGCCAATGCTGGCCTGCCAACCACCTATGTGGGGCACCCGATGACGCAAATCTTGCTAGCCTTGGCCAAGCCAGAGCAACAGGCGTTGCAGCTGGCACTGCTGCCGGGCAGCCGCCAGAGTGAACTTACGCGCCATTGGCCAGTTGCATTGTCCACCTACCGTCGGTTGCGCCAGCTCATGCCCGCTCTGCAAGCCCTGTTGGTGCTGCCCGATGAAGCGGCCGTGCAACGTTGCCGTACCATCGCACCGTGGCAAGAAAACGAAGGGCTGGAGCTGGTGTGGGGCGAAGCCCGTTTTGCCAAGCTGGCAGCCTGCCGCGCGGCACTGGCCAAGAGCGGCACCAATAACCTCGAGCTTGCCCTGTTAGGCGTGCCTGCGGTGGTGTACTACCGCATGCACCCGCTCAGCCATTGGCTGGCCAAATGGCTGGTAAAGCTCCCCTTTGTTAGCCTGCCAAACCTCATTCTTTCCCCGCCTGGCCAGCCCGCGCGGCCACCCGTGTACCCCGAGTTCATTCAGGCCGCCGCCAAACCCGAAAACCTGGCGCGGGCCTTGTACCCGTTGTTACAGGCCACGCGGCTCCCCGCAGCGCAACAGCAACGCCTGCAACAGGTTGCCGAGTCGATGGCGACGCCAAAACCTGCAGCGGCCTTGGCTGCCGATGTGGTGATGTCGTACCGAGAGCCACTTGCCAAACCATGAGCCTTTGGGCATACGTTACACCTTAGGTAGGGGAGTGGCTCAATGGTAGAGTAGTGGTCTCCAAAACCATTGGTTGCAGGTTCAAGTCCTGTCTCCCCTGCCAGAATTTACCAAATGATTTTACGATATCTACCCTTAGATTTATTCAGAGAAAAAATGTAAGTTCATACGGGCAACGCATCCTTGGTTAATAGGTCGTGCTCCGCTGCCAGCCGCGCGTGGTAGGGCGGGGGTTGGCCGGGGTGCGTGGGGGCAGAGTAAGAGCGGCTGGGCAGCGGGTGTGGTGCAGGCTGGGGAGGTAATCGCGCAGCAGCACGGTGCCGCCTTGCGGGCTTGTTAGTACCAAGTGCCCATCTTCCAGCCGGTAGCTTACGGCATGGCCCCACAGCGGGCTGAGTTCAATCTGCGCGCCGGGGCTTACCTGATACACGCGCAACTCTGCCACCGGCGCTGGCGGCAACAGCAGGGTGTACGGGGCGCAATCCATAGGGGGTGTGTAGGGTATCTTGCTTGGTGGTGTAAAGAAAAACCCGCCTTTTGGGGGGCGGGATTTTCAAACGAGTCACCCAGCAAGGGGTGAGGGCGCGGGCTGGTCAACGCCTAGCTACGGCGCATTCTTGCTTTCAGGCAAGCCAGTGTTTCCCTGTGGTTGCCCTTTCGGGGCTGGGCCATGACGCTTGACGGCGACGTAAGACGTCACAGCCGTGTAAACAAGGTAGCAAACCAAAAAACCAACCAACCATTCCATCGTGATTGTCCTCCTTCGGACGGTGGGAGAGCTTTGCAAAACGGCAACCCACATGGGCAGCCGTTTACGGTGCCCCTCATGGGGATAAATTGGGTGGGATGCCCAACATTAAATACTTGATATAAACTTTTGTTAGCACTTACAAGAGGTTTATGAAAAGAAAGGCCCGCCCAGTGAGGGGCGGGCGCTTCAAACGATTGGCCCAGAAGCGTGTTAGGGATTCAGTGGGTCATCAAGCGCTTTCAACACGCGTTCAAGGTCTTCCGGCGTGTAGCGCGTGTTGGCGTCTGAATGATCAAGGAGCGTGAGCAGCGCGGCTCTGGCTCGCGCCTTCTGGACGAGAGTAAGGTCAAGGAGATGGCGGCTCTGCTGCAATTGTTTCATGAGCCTTCTGTAGGATGTCAGTGAAAAATAAGCATAGACGACGAAGATAAAGCCGACAATCAGGGATTCCATAGCTTTAGCCCTCCTTGGGGCAGGTGCAAGAGCACGGCAAAACGGCAGCCCACACGGGCAGTCGTTTGCGGTGCCCTGTGGTGAATAATTAGCAGCGTTGTGCAGGATTGCTGCCAGCCTTGTCAAGTCGCGCGGCCCCCAAAAACAACCAAACCCCCACAAGCATAAGCTTGGGGGGTGGTTGCCAGACGGGGGCGTGCCCCCGTCTGGTCGAGTTCAGGCTGCGCGCTCCTCCTTCTTATGAAGGTCAATACGGGCCTCACGTGCAGCCTCCGCGATGTCAAGGTTGCCACGAATTGTGGCCATGTCCTCGATGCCCCGCAGGGCGCCGATCGCCTCGTCGACGAGACGGTCGGCCTTTTTAGCGCGAACTTTTGCCTGCTCCATCGGGCCAAGCCCGAACAGTACAACCGCAAGTGCGGTCATAACCACTCCAAGGAGGGCAGCCTTGCTGCCCTCCGCTAGAGCGAAAGCAAGGGCGAGGGAAATTATCCCAGCCCCGATTGCTATGTAATCACGATGGTCACGACTCATTTAGTCCTCCTGTTTTCCCGAAGAAGCACAGAAAACAGCAGCCCACACGGGCGCCAGTTACGGTGCCCCTATGGGGATTGTTTTGGGCGGGATGCCCAACGTTCATCTACTTTATGGGGCGGGGCACCAGTGGTTTCAAGTCGGCGGCTGACAGGGGGCCGCATCAAAAGCGTCAACAGAGCCAAAAAACCCCGCCGGAGCGGGGTTTTAAGCAGGAGCAACCTGACTTACTTGGCAG